>NZ_JBRRBO010000062.1:0-20103 GCF_056756175.1 Stenotrophomonas sp. STEN240
TCTCTCCTCTTCTTTGCTTATTGTTCTCGCTTCATTGCCCCCCCCCCCCCCGCCTCCCGGCACTACAGGTCCATGAAATGACTGTTCCAACATGCCTTTCTGTCCAAAAGGACAGCCGCCAGACAACATTCAAATGCAACTGTTTCAGGTTTGGTGCACCGCAAAATTGTGCTGATTTTTGCGGTAGGCTTGACGGGTTTCCGCTCTTCAGGCTCTACGTCTTAGATGAACGAGTACCGCAGCAGCGTTGTCTTCGCCACCCCCGATCTGCCCTTGCGCGACGATGTGCGCCGCCTTGGCGCGCTGGTCGGTGATCTGATTTCCGAACAGGTATCGCCCGGCTTCCTCGATGAGGTGGAAGACGTGCGCACCGCCGCCATCGCCCGCCGCGAAAGCCAGGCGCCATTGGCGCCGCTGAGCACGCAGTTGGCCGGCCGTTCGCCGCGGGATGCCGAAGCGTTGGTACGCGCCTTCAGCACCTATTTCCAGGTGGTCAATATCGCCGAACGCGTGCACCGCATCCGCCGCCGTCGTGACTACCAGCGTGCCGGCACCAAGCGTCCGCAGCCCGACGGTCTGCATGACGCGCTGCTTGCGCTCAAGGCGCAGGGCGTGACCCCGGAAGAACTGGCGCAGTGGCTGCCGCAGATCGATATCGAACCGGTGTTCACCGCGCACCCCACCGAAGCCGTGCGCCGTGCCCTGCTGGAAAAAGAACAGTTGATGGTCGCCGCCCTGGTCGACAACCTCGACGGCCAGCGCACACCCGGTGAACAGGCCGCCGATGCGGCGCGTTTCCGCATGGCGCTGACCGCCTCCTGGCAGACTGCAGACTCCTCGCCGGTGCGTCCCACCGTGGACGACGAGCGAGAGCACGTTGGCTTCTATCTCACCCGCGTGCTGTACCGGGTGATCCCGGTGTTCTACGAATCGCTGGAACAGGCCCTGCGCGATACCTGGGGGCGAACCTTGCCATTGCCGCGCCTGCTGCGCTTCGGTACCTGGGTGGGCGGCGACATGGATGGCAATCCCAATGTCGACGCCGGCACCATCACCAATACCTTGAATGCGCAACGCAGCGCCGTGCTCGGCCTGTACCTGAAAGACATGGTTGCGCTGGCCAGCCTGCTCAGCCAATCGACCGAACTGGTCGGTGTCAGCGACGCGGTGCAGGAGCGCTTGCAGGAATACCAGCAGCTGCTGCCACAGGTGAAGTCGCGCCCGCGTCATGCCGACATGCCGTATCGCCTGCTCAATGACCGCATGCGCGCGCGCCTGCAGGCCACGCTTGAAGATGCAGCCGGTGCGTACGAGTCGCCGGAAGAGTTCATCGCCGACATCCAGCTCATTCTGGACAGCCTTGAGGCCAACAAGGGCAAGCATGCCGGTTGGTTCTCGGTACGCCGCCTGTTGTGGCGCGTGCGCACCTTCGGCTTCCACCTGGCGCGCTTGGATGTGCGGCAGGAATCCAGCGTGCACTCACGCGCGCTGGCCGAAGTGCTGGGCGGGCAGGAGGCATTCGACGCGCTTGACGATGCTGCGCGCGCACAGCTGCTGTCGCCGTACGCGGCGGGCACCGAAGTGCTGGCGCAAGGCGAGGATGAGGCCGGCCAGCGTCTGGACAAGGTGTTCGCGGCACTGGCGGATGCACGTCGGCGTCACGGTGCCGATGCGCTGGGCAGCTACATCATTTCAATGGCGCATGATCGCGGCGATGTATTGGCCGTGCTGGCCTTGGCACGACGCGGTGGGCTGCTGGATGCCGACAACGCCGTGCCGCTGGATATCGCACCGCTGTTCGAAACCGTCGACGATCTGCAGCGCGGCACCGCAACGCTGCACGACCTGCTGGCCGACCCGGTCTATCGCGCGCACTTGGCCGCCCGCGACAACGTGCAGATGGTGATGCTGGGCTATTCGGACAGCGGCAAGGACGGCGGCATCGCCGCCTCGCGTTGGGGCTTGCAGCACGCACAGGTCGAACTGCTGGACGCTGCCGCCGAGTATGGCGTCAAGCTGACTTTCTTCCACGGCCGTGGTGGCTCGATCAGCCGCGGTGGCACCAGGACCACGCATGCGGTCAACGCATCGCCGCGCGGCAGCATCGGCGGCCGGCTGCGCGTTACCGAGCAGGGCGAGGTGATCCACCGCAAGTACGGCATCCGTGCGCTGGCACTGCGCTCGCTGGAGCAGTCTGCCGGTGCGGTGTTGCGCGCCAGCCTGCGCCCTCGTGCCAGCGAGCCGCGCGAGGAGCAATGGAAGCCGGTGATGGCGCTGGTGTCCGAGCAGAGTTCGGCCGCCTATCGGGCGTTTGTCGGCGATGCGCAGTTCATGAACTACTTCCGCCAGGCCACGCCGATCGATGTGATCGAGCGCATGACGCTGGGTTCACGCCCATCGCGGCGTCTGGGCCAGGATGCGGCGCTGACCAATCTGCGTGCGATTCCGTGGGTGTTTGCATGGAGCCAGGCGCGCGCGGTGATTCCGGGCTGGTTCGGCGTGGGCAGTGGCCTGCAGGCTGCCGCCGATGCCGGGCATGAGCAGACGCTGCGCGAGATGGCGCACGACTGGCCGTTCTTCGAAACCTTCCTCGACGATATGTCGATGGTGCTCAGCAAGGGCGATATCCACATCGCCGAGCAATTCTCCAAGCTGGCCGGTCCGCTGCACGAACAGTTCTTCCCGTTGATCCGCGAAGAACTGGCGCTGACCGCGCATTGGGTGAAGCGTTTGAGCGGCCAGCAGGAGTTGCTGGAGCAGGACCCGCGGCTGGCCCTGTCCATCCGCCTGCGCAACCCCTACATCGACCCGATCAGCATCCTGCAGGTAGATCTTCTGCAACGCTGGCGGGCAAGTGATCGCCAGGACGAAGGCCTGCTGAGAGCCCTCGTAGCCTGCGTGAACGGCGTATCGCAAGGCGTACAGAACACCGGCTGAGCCAGCTCTGCAGTGCCGAGCCATGCTCGGCAAGGGGCCTCACCAGCAATCCAAACTGTAGTGCCGAGCCATGTTCGGCAAGGGGCTCCACCAGCAATCCGAGCTGTAGTGCCGAGCCATGCTCGGCAAGGGCCTCACCAGCAATCCGAACCGTAGTGCCGAGCCATGCTCGGCAAGGGGCATCACCAGCAATCCAGAACCGTAGTGCCGAGCCATGCTCGGCAAGGGGTATGCACTGGTAAAGCGCCTGCCGAGCATGGCTCGGCACTACAGGTGGTCCGATGCACTGGCAGCTTCGCGGCTTACGCCGCTCCCACAGGATCTACAGCGCGGGCACCGACAGATCCGCCTCGCCTGACGGGTTGTTCTTGAGCAGCTCAAGATGCCGCTGTTCCATCTCCTGGCGTAGCTGGCGGCGGATCTGTGCGGCAGCAAAGCGGCGCTTCTCGTCGCTGTTCGTCGGCACCAGCGGCGGCACCGGCGTCGGCCGGCCATCGTCATCCACTGCCACCATGGTGAAGAAGCAGCTGTTGGCATGGCGCACTGCGTTCTTGCGGATATCTTCGGTCACGACCTTGATACCGACCTCCATCGAGGAGTTGCCGGTGTAGTTGACCGAGGCCAGGAAAGTGACCAGTTCGCCGACCGCGATGGGCTGGCGGAACGTCACCTGGTCCACCGACAAGGTCACCACGTAGTTGCCGGCGTAGCGGCTGGCACAGGCATAGGCAACCTGGTCGAGCAGGCGCAGGATCGCCCCGCCGTGGACCTTGCCGGAAAAATTGGCCATTTCCGGCGACATCAACACGGTCATCGACAGCTGGTGGGCTTTATGTTCGTTCATGGGGCTTACTGCCACGGCGGGAACAGCAGGCTACTCCAGCCGGCGTGCAGGCGGTAGGCACACCCGCGCCGCCGCGTAGAGCCGAGCCATGCTCGGCTGGGGCCTTGCTGGTAGAGCCTCTGCCGAGCATGGCTCGGCACTACGGGGATCCGACATCTGTATGGCCGAACCTACGCGGGCTTACTGGAAGTTGTAGCGCACCACGTGGAAGAACACAGGCGCGGAGAACACCACCGAATCCAGACGGTCGAGGATGCCGCCGTGGCCTTCGATCATCTCGCCCCAGTCCTTGGCGCCCAGGCTGCGCTTGACCGCCGACAGCGCCAGCCCGCCGAGGAAACCGCAGATCACGATCAGCAGCGACAAGTACGCGGACTGCAGCGGCGAGAACGGCGTGATCCAGTACAGTGCGGCGCCGACGCCGGTTGCCGCCAAGCCGCCGCCGACCAGCCCTTCAACGGTCTTGGACGGGCTGACCAGCGGGGCCAGCAGATGCTTGCCGAACAGCTTGCCGAACACGTACTGCAGCACGTCGCTGAGCTGTACCACCAGCAGCAGGTAGAACAGCAGCATCAGGTTCTGGCCTTCGTAGCCGGGGATGCGCAGCAGCATCAATGCCGGTGCGTGGCTGAGGCAGAACACGGTGAGCATCACGCCCCACTGGATCTTGGTGTTGCGCTCCAGGAAGTTCTCGGTGTCGCCCGACAATGCCGATATCGCCGGCAGTGCGAGGAAGCCGTATACCGGGATGCACATGACGAACAGGCCATACCAGTCGATACCGATCAGCCAGTACTGCAGCGGGATGGCGATGTAAAAGCACAGGCACAGCGCAAGGTGATCGCCGCGCCGCGTCGGCGTCAGCGAAATGAACTCACGCAGGGCGAAGAACGACAGCAGTCCGAAGAACACCAGCGTGGCGATCTTGCCGAGCACAAAGCAGAACAGCAGCACGGCGGCCATCACCCACCACGCACGGATGCGCGCGTTGAGGTTGTCGACCACCGAGCCGGGTTTGATCCGGCCGAGGATGAAGCCGATCGAGCTGGCGAAGATCAGTACGCCGAATACACCGCCGATCATCCACCAGAAGCTGGGCGGGGCGCGGTCGATGGCCTGCTGCAGGAAACTGCCCAGCGGCAGCTGTAGGAATACGTTGTTCATGCCAGCTCCACCACGGCGTTGCGGGCGCGTTCAAGGAACTGCGCCTTGTCCTCATCGGGAATGCGGGCCAAAGGCGCGCCGAAGCGTGCCGTGCACACCAGCGGCACCGGCACCATGCTGCCCTTGGGCAGCGCGCGCCGCGCGTTGTCCAGGTATACCGGCACCAGCTCCACATGCGGGAAGTGTTGGGCCAGATGGAACAGGCCGGCCTTGAACGGCAGCGGCAGCGGCTCCTGGTTGCGGGTGCCTTCCGGGAACAGGATCAGCGAATCACCGGCATTCAGCGCGTCATGCAGCGGCTGCAGCGGATCACCTTCGCACTTGCTGCGATCGCGCTCGATCAACACCGCATTGAAACCCTTGTCGGCGATGAGCTTGCGCACGCCCTTGCTCCAATAGTCGCGCGCCGCGACCGGGCGGGTGTGCTCGCGCAGTGCCGGTGGCAGTGCCGACCACAGCGCCACGGTATCCAGATGACTGGAATGGTTGGCGAAATAGATGCGCTGGGTGTCGTTGGGGCGGCTGCCAACCCAACGCGGGTAGGCACCAATGAAAACCTTGACGGCGGCGACCAGCAGGCTTGAAAGCATCAGGTGCTTGCCTTGAGTTGCGCGGCGATGGCGCGGGTGCGGGTAATGCAGGTCAGCAGCGAGCCGGCGGCGATGATGATGGCCGCAGCGGGCAGGACGTAGGCGGTATTGCCGACCAGCTGTTCGATGATGGCCAGCACACAGGCTGCGGTGAGCACGAACATGCGGTGCTGTTTGGCCATCGGCCCACGGAAGTCCTGGGCCAGGCCGAGGCTGGCGCCGGACAGGCGGACATAGGCGGTGAGTGCTGCCAGCAGCGCGCCCAACCAACCCAGCCAGGGCATGCCGGCGGCATAGCCGAGCGCGACGATCAGCAGCGAGTCGGCGATGCGGTCGGGGTATTCGTTGTAGAGCGCGCCGGTAGGCGTTTGCTTGCCGCCTTCCATAGCGACCATGCCGTCGAGCAGGTTGCAGATCAGGCGCAGCTGGATGCAGATCGCGCTGGTCAGCAGGCCGAGCAGATTCGGGGCTGCCAGCAGTCCTACCGCAGCGATGGCGGCGAAGAACACGCTGAGCACCGAGATCTGATTGGGTGTGATGGAAGAACGTGCCAGCGCGGCGCTCAGGCGTTGGGCCCAGCCGGTGGAACGGGCGGCAATTGGTCTACGGTCATTTTTCCCCATGGGCCGATGGTAGTGCATTGCTGGTGAGGGCGGGCAGAGTGGATGGCAGAAGGCGGTAACAGTGGTCTTGCCGGAGATGCTGCTTGAACCTTCGCCTTCGCCTTCGCCTTCGCCTTCGCCTTCGCCGTAGCCTTCGCCGTAGCTTTCGCCGTAGCCGTAGCCGTAGCCGTAGCTGTAGCCGTAGCTATAGCCGTAGCTATAGCCGTAGTTTTGGCTCTGGCTCTGGCTTTGGCTCTGGCTCTGGCTCTGGCTCTGGCTTTGGCTCTGGCTCTGGCTTTGGCTTTGGCTTTGGCTGTGGCTGTGGCTTTGGCTTTGGCTTTGGCTGTGGCTGTGGCTGTGGCTGTGGCTTGGCTGTCCCTTCTCCCGCTTGCGGGAGAAGGTGCCCGAAGGGCGGATGAGGGGGTTTTGGATTTTCTAGCCTTTGCTTTTGCTGAAGCCAGATCCAGGCCCAAAGCCAAAGCCAAAGCCAAAGCTGCCCTCATCCCAACCCTTCTCCCGCAGG
The DNA here is from genome assembly GCF_056756175.1 of Stenotrophomonas sp. STEN240. NCBI lineage: Bacteria > Pseudomonadati > Pseudomonadota > Gammaproteobacteria > Lysobacterales > Lysobacteraceae > Stenotrophomonas > Stenotrophomonas sp. STEN240. The sequence goes on from NZ_JBRRBO010000062.1 coordinate 6,661, forward strand.
CGGGAGAAGGGCTAAATCAACGGCAGAGCCAAAGCTGCAGCCACAGCCAAAGCTAAAGCCACAGCCACAGCCACAGCCAAAGCCAAAGCCAAAGCTGCCCTCATCCCAACCCTTCTCCCGCAGGCGGGAGAAGGGCTAAATCAACGGCAGAGCCAAAGCTGCAGCCACAGCCACAGCCAAAGCCACAGCCACAGCCACAGCCACAGCCACAGCCAACGTCAACGTCAAAGCCAACGTCAACGTCAAAGCCAACGTCAAAGCCAACGTCAAATCCAAATCCAATAAAAGTCACCGCCTTCGCAGGCACCAGGCTTTGGTCAAACGCTATGGCTGCAAGGAGATGGATCTGAGCGAGGAATCAGAGCGCCTGCAACTGCGCGCGCATCTGTGCATCGGGGAAACCAAGCGTGAGGTAGCGAGGAGGGTGAATATGCCGGCTGTCCTCCTGCAACAGGTGGCCAAGAACCGGCTGTGCCTGCTCCCAATCCACAACCAGCATGTCGGCCTCCTGGCCGTCGCCCGGCGTCACCAGCACGATGCGGTCGGTGCGGGGCAGTGAACTGACGACTCCCTCCGTCCAGGCGCATAGCGAGCGCTGCTCTTCGGTATGGAGCATGAAGTTGGCGACGAATACATCCTCCGCATGCTTCTCATGCACACGGTCCAGCGACTGCATCTGCTGTGCATAGGCGTTGGCATCCAACTCCAGCCGCAGTTGCCGTTGGCGCTCACGCAATTCCGCAGTAGCCAGTGCATGTGCATGCAGCCGCCCTTCGTCGTAGCGCAGCACTTCCCATGAAATGACACGGCCGTCGTTGAATGCATTGGCAGCCAGTTCAAGCATATGGGCCTGACCTTGCAGGTCGCCTTCGCCGGCAACCAGCAATACGTCGCGGCTGGCCAGCATGAACACCGGTAGCCCGGCGACCGGCACCCGGTGCAGCAGGTCCGGCAGCAGGGCACGGCTGCTGTCGTATGCGTCTGCCCACGCCGCCTGGTAGACACCGGGCATGACTTCGACGAAGGGCGTATCAGGGCTTTGCCGCAGATTGGCGCGGGCGACGGCCAAGGCCTGCTCGAAGTCGATGCCCCATGCCTCCTCCGGACCCCGGGTGAGTGTGGCGGTGTGGTCGGGATGGTCGACAGCCAGCAGTTCCACGCACTCCTCGCTGAGGCGCCGGTACTGCAGTTGCAACGGCGAAGCGTCCCAGCCCTCCTGCTCGGCATGGTGCAGCATCAACTCCTCGAGCTGGGTGATGCTGCGGACCAAGGGGCGCAGCAATGGCCGGACCTGCTCCCAGCTCATCGCCTCATCGTTGTCGTGGATGCCCAGCAAACGGCTGAAGGATTGCAATGTCTTGCGTTGTTGCCCGCGTGGCGCGCCCAGGTAGGCGTGATAGGCGTTGTGCAGGTTGAAGTAGGAGCCATTGGCGTGGCGGATGCGGAAGCTATCGGCCTCGTACTCCAATTCGTCCGGATAGCCATTGCCGCGCACGGCGTCCATGAACTTGCGGGCAAACCGATCCTGGTCGGGCTTGTCCTTGAAAAGATTGCCGATAAATGCCGAAAACATGCCAACGCTCCCTGTGTATGCGGCGCCATCGTGTGCGGACGGGCGGTCGCTTGGCAAGGGCGAAGCTACAAATGCGGACGGGCCGCTTGCGCGGCCCGTCCGGGTAGTACTTCACCTGCCGCTGAACTTACTTCAGCTTTGCAGCCTTGCGCAGGGCTTCGGCACGGTCGGTGTTTTCCCAGGAGAACGCAGTTGCGTTCTGGGTCTTGCCGTCGCCGTCGACGTACGAGAAGTCCTTCGGCTTGCGGCCGAAGTGGCCGTAGGCAGCGGTCTGCTGGTACATCGGGTGGATCAGGTCCAGCATCTTGATGATGCCGTACGGACGCAGGTCGAAGTGGGCGCGGATCAGCTTCTCGATCTGTGCGTCCGCAATCTTGCCGGTGCCGAAGGTGGTGACCGAGATCGAGGTCGGCTCGGCCACGCCGATGGCGTAGGAGACCTGCACTTCGCACTTGTCGGCCAGGCCAGCGGCAACCACGTTCTTGGCGACATAACGGGCAGCGTACGCGGCCGAACGGTCAACCTTGGACGGGTCCTTGCCCGAGAACGCACCGCCACCGTGACGGGCCATGCCGCCGTAGGTATCGACGATGATCTTGCGACCGGTCAGGCCGCAATCGCCCACCGGGCCGCCGATCACGAAGATGCCGGTCGGGTTGATGTGCACCTTGTTCTTGGCCAGCTTGTCCAGCCACGCCTTCGGCAGCACCGGCTTGAGGATGTGCTCGCGCACGGCCTCGACCAGGTCCTTCTGCTTCACGCCCGGGTCGTGCTGGGTCGACAGCACCACGGCATCAAGACCTTCGATCTTGCCGTCCTGGCCGTAACGCAGGGTCACCTGGCTCTTGGCGTCCGGGCGCAGCCACGGCAACGGCGAGTTCTTCTTCTTGCGGACCTTGGCCTGCTGCTCGACCAGACGGTGCGAGTAGTAGATCGGCGCCGGCATGAATTCCGGGGCTTCATTGCAGGCATAGCCGAACATCAGGCCCTGGTCGCCAGCGCCTTGCTCTTCCGGCTTCTTGGCCTTCTTGTTGGTGCCGTCAACGCCGGCAGCAATATCAGGCGACTGCTTGCCCAGCATGTTGATGATGGCGCAGGTGTGGCCGTCGAAGCCGACATCGGAGTTGTTGTAGCCGATCTCGTTGATGACGTTGCGGGTCAGTTCTTCGATATCGACCCACGCCGAGGTGGTCACTTCGCCGGCGACAATTGCCGCACCGGTCTTGACCAGGGTTTCGCAGGCCACGCGGGCGCGTTTGTCCTGGGTCAGGATCGCGTCCAGCACCGCATCGGAGATCTGGTCGGCAATCTTGTCCGGATGGCCTTCGGAGACCGATTCGGAGGTGAACAGGTAGCTGGACATCGGGCTATATATCCCTTGATTCGGATGGAAAGATGGGTGCGGATGATACACGCTCGGCACCGCAACGGAATAGTGCCGATGCATTTGTTGCCATCCGGTTAAGGCGGGGTCACCGGATTGCCGCAAAACCGCAATCGAGCTGCCTTGTAACAGGCGCAGGCTCCCGGCCAATGGGCCGTCAGGGAGACCTTGCCATGCAACAGATCGCGCAGCGCCTGCAGCAACGCTACCCCGATTGGTTCCACGGCCCGCGCCGCCATCTGGCCCGGCCGCTATTGCACACAGTGGGACGCTGGTCACGTTTTGACCAGTTGGACGCCTTCCTGCAGCGCAGTGCCGGGCTGCAAGGCTTCGCCTTTGTCAGCGCCGCGCTCGGCTTCCTGGATGCCGACTACACGGTCGATGCTGCGGCCTTGGCGCGGGTGCCGGCCAGCGGCCGCCTGTTGATAGTCGCCAACCACCCCTCCGGGGCCTTGGATGCGCTGGCCCTGCTGGATGCGGTGGGCAAGGTGCGCTGCGATGTGCGGATCATCGCCAACGACATGCTGCTGGAGCTGGAACCGCTGCGCGAGTTGCTGCTGCCGGTGCGCATCCTCGGCGGCCGTGCCCAGCGGGCCAGCCTGCAGGCGGTGGAGCAGGCGCTGCAGGCCGAGCAGTGCGTGATCGTGTTCCCTGCCGGTGAGGTCTCGCGGCTGTCGTTGCAGGGCATCCGCGATGGCCGCTGGAACCGCGGCTTTGTCCGCTTTGCCCGCGCCTGTGCGGCACCGGTGCTGCCGGTGCGTGTGCAGGCGCGCAATTCGGCCCTGTTCTATGGCGCCTCGGCGCTGTTCAAGCCGGCCGGGACCGCCTTGCTGGCGCGGGAAATGTTCGCTCGCCGCAAGCGACCACTGCGCCTGCAGATCGGCCAGCTGATGCGGCTGGATGCGCAACAGGACCCGGCACGGCAGCTGCAAGCGGTGCGTGATGCGCTGTATGCGCTGGGTAAGGAGCAGCAGGGCGCCGAGCTGCAGGAGAGCAGCCCGCAGCCTTTGGCCGAACCGGTTGCTGCCGCCCAGGTCGCCGCCGCCATTGAGGCGACGGAACTGCTCGGCCAGACCGGCGACGGCAAGCAGATCCGGCTGGCCCAATGCACCGCCAACTCGCCCTTGCTGCTGGAACTGGGCCGGCTGCGCGAGCTGACCTTCCGCCAGGTGGGCGAGGGCACCGGCCGTAGCCGCGATCTGGATGACTTCGACCCGCTCTACCAGCACATCGTGGTTTGGGACGCGCCGGCCCAGCGCATTGCCGGTGCCTATCGGGTCATGCGCGGTGCCCCGGCGCTGGCGCGCAGCGGCCTGCAGGGCCTGTATACCGCCGGCTTGTTCCGCTACTCGGACGATGCCATCCCGCGCATCGCCGAAGGCATGGAGCTGGGCCGCAGTTTCGTGGTGCCCGACTATTGGGGCAGCCGCAGCTTGGATTATCTGTGGCAGGGCATTGGTGCGTACCTTGCCAGCCAACCGGGCATCCGTTATCTGTTCGGCGCGGTGTCGATCAGTGCCGCGCTGCCACGCGCCGCGCGCGAACAGCTGGTGGCGTATTACCAGCAGTATTACGGCGCCAGCCGCAGCCTGGCGGAGTCGAACCGGCCGTTCCAGTACTTCGCCGCGCCACCGAGTTTCGGTGCCTTGGATGCAGCGGCCGCATTCGATGTGCTCAAGGCCAATCTGGCAACGCTGGGCACCAGCGTGCCGACGCTGTACCGGCAGTACACCGACCTGTGCGAACCCGGCGGCGCGCGTTTCCTTGCATTCGGGGTGGATCCGGATTTCAGCGATTCCATCGACGGGTTGATCGAAGTGGACCTGCAGGCCATCCGCCCGCACAAGCGCAAACGCTATCTGCGTGATGCCGGAGCACTGGCATGAGCGCGGTGCCGGTGCTGCCGCCGCATCGGCGCGCGGTGTTCATCTCCGACACGCATCTTGGCGCGCGCCATTGCCATGCGGCCGAGCTCGCACGCTTCCTGGGCGGCCTGCGCTGCGAGCGGCTGTATCTGGTGGGCGATATCGTCGACCTGTGGTGGCTTGCGCACAAACGTGCGACCTGGCGGCAGGCACATAACGAGGTGATCGAAGCGCTGCAGGCCTTGCGTCGTGCCGGCACCGAGATCATCTACATCCCCGGCAACCACGATGCACCGCTGCGTCGCACCTGTGGCTTGATGCTGCCGGCCATGCAGGTGCGCCGCCGCGCCATCCACACCACCGCCGATGGCCGCCGCCTGCTGGTGGTGCATGGCGATGACTACGACGCCGCCACGCATTTCGGCGGGCTGCAGGAGCGCTTCGGCGATTGGCTGTATTACCGCATCCTTGGCGGCAACCGCCTGCTCAATGCCGCCCGGCGCAGGCTTGGTCTGCGCTACTGGTCGTTGTCGGAATTCCTCAAGCGGCGCAGTGGGGCGGCCGAGCGCTATATCGAGCGCTTCGTACAGGCGGGCCTGGCTGACGTGCGCCGGCGCGGCCTCGATGGCATCGTCTGCGGCCATATCCACCGCGCCGCGCTGATCGAGCGCGATGGCCTGATCTACGCCAACGACGGTGACTGGGTGGAAAGCCTGACCGCGCTGGCTGAAGACCCGGATGGCAGCCTGCGCCTGCTCGATCATTCAGGCCGCAGCCTGGCTTGTTTGCCAGGCGCCGTGCGGCTGGCACAGGCCGCCTGATCTGCCGACTGACTTCTTCCTCACCCGTTGGGCGGCTATGCTGGGTCCAGCCGACGAGCAGGGAGTATCGGGGTGGCAGGCAAGCAGCCAACATCGGTAGCGATAGGGTTGTGGATGCTGCTGGTGCCGCTGGCAGCGGCCGCCGAGGCCGTGCCGGCGCTGAGCTACGAGCAGGCGCGGCAGCGTCTGGAAGAGGTATCCGATGCGCTGGCCGCAGCCGATGCGGGGGTGCGCAACAAGCAGGACCTGCAGGATGCCAGCCGCTATCTGCGGCTGCCGGAAATCACCGCCGACGTTCGCCGCATGCAGTTCCAGAAAACCCTGAGCCTGCCGCTGGGGTCATTGGCACCGGTTGCCGAGGCCTTCGGCATCGAGTCACCGTTGGAATTCGGCGAGCGTGACTGGCGCACCCGCCCCATCGTCACTGCCAGCGTGCCTTTGTACAGCGGTGGCTTGATACCCGCCGCGCAAGGGGCTGCGGAGGCCGCCACCGAGCTGGCCCAGGCCGAGCGCGAAGTACAACGGCAGTCGTTGTCGCTGCAGCTGGTGCAGGCCTACTTCGGCCAGCAGCTGGCCGAGCAGGCATTGCAGGTGCGGCGCGACGTGCGTGATGGCCTGCAGCGGCACCTTGAGGATGCACAAAAGCTTGAGCGCGAGGGCTTCGCCACCAAGGCGCAGCGCTTGCAGGCCAACGTGGCCCGGGACAAGGCCGAGCGCGAATACCAGAAGGCGGTCAACGATCTGTCCACTCTGCAGCAGGCGCTGGCTACGTTGCTGCGCAGCGGTGGCACGGTTGCCACCAGCTCGCCGCTGTTCGTGATCAGCGGCCCGGTCGGTGCACGCGAGGCGTTCGAGCGCAGTGCCCAGCAGCGGCATCCGCAGATCGGTCGGCTGCGCGCGCTGACCGCGCAGGCCGAGCAGGGCGTGCGAGCGCAGCAGGCCAAACTCAAACCGCAGATCTACCTGTTCGGCCAGTACGACCTGCGCCGCCGTGATGCGCTGCTGAGCGATGCCGACTGGGCGTTTGGCATCGGCCTGCGTTACACCTTCCTGTCGCCCACGGCGCGGCCGTTGCAGGTCAGCGCGGCGCGGGCGCAGCTGGAGCAGGCGCAGTCGGGCCTGGATGAAGTGGAAAACCAGTTGCAGCTGGGCGTGGGCAAGGCCTGGAACGAACTGGAGACCGCACGTGCACAGTTCCGGCTGTTGGACAGCAGCATCGCCCACGCCGAGGAAAACCAGCGCCTGCAGGAATTGTCTTTCCGCGAAGGCCAGTCCACCTCGCTGGATGTGATCGACGCACGCCTGGCATTGGGGGCTGCGCAGGTGGAACGGGCGCAGGCCGCCTATCAGTTCGATGTGGCGCTGGCACAGCTGCTGGAAGTGAGTGGGCAGCTGCAGGATTTTGACGACTACCGCCAACGCGCGGACAAGGTGCTGGAATGAGCGATTCGCTGCAGGTGGAAACCAGCCCGCGGCAGCGCCGCGTGTTTCTGATTGCCGGCGTGGTGTTGCTGGCACTGGTGGGGCTCGGCCTGTGGTTGGGGCTGCGCAGCCCGCAGGACCAGGTGCAGGGCATGGCCGATGCCGACAACGTCAATGTCGCCGCCAAGGTCACCGCGCGCCTGCGCCAGCTGCATGTACGCGAAGGTGACCGGGTGAGCGCCGGGCAGGTGTTGTTTGAACTGGACAGCCCCGAAGTGGCCGCCAAGGAGCGCCAGGCCGATGCGGTGGTGGCGGCGGCCAAGGCGATGGCGGCCAAGGCCGAGGACGGCGCGCGCAGCGAAGACATCCGTGCGGCCGAAGCCAACTGGAAGCGTGCGTTGGCCGGCGCGGAGCTGGCCACCAGCACCTTCCGGCGGCTCGATAATCTGTATGCCGAGGGTGTGGTGAGCCGGCAGAAGCGCGATGAGGCCCAGGCCCAGGCCCGCAGTTCCAACGAGTTGGCGCGGGCGGCGCGGGCGCAGTACGACCAGGCACTGGCGGGTGCGCGGGTGGAGGACAAGGAGGCGGCGCAGGCGCAGGTACGCCAGGCTGAAGGCGCCAAGGCCGAGGTGGATGCCGCCCGCCAGGAAACCGAAGGCCGCGCACCGTTGGCGGGCGAGGTGGGCAAGCGCATGGCCGACATCGGCGAACTGGTGCCGGCCGGCTACCCGGTGTTCACCCTGGTCGACATCGACCACATGTGGGTGGCGCTGAACCTGCGCGAGGACCAGATGAACGGGCTCAAGCCCGGCGCTCGCCTGCAGGGCTCGATACCGGCGCTGCAGGGGCGCAGTGCCACGTTCGAGGTCTACTTCATCAGCCCGGCCGGTGATTACGCCACCTGGCGCAGCACCCGCCAGTCGTCCGGCTACGACGTGCGCAGCTTCGAGGTGCGGGCGCGGCCGCAGCAGCCGATCGAGGGATTCCGGCCGGGCATGAGCGTGCTGTTTGCATGGCCGCAGGACTGACACCGGGCAAGGCCTTCACCGCCTCATTGCGGCGTGAGCTGCGGCACTGGCGCAGCGACCGCTGGGAGCTGGCGTTGGTGACGGTGCTGCCGCTGCTGTTGATGGCGCTGATGATGTGGTTGTTCTCCGGCTCGGTGCTGCGGCAGGTGCCGATCGCCGTGGTTGACCTGGACCGCAGCCCGATCAGTCGCGGCCTGGCGCGCGCGCTTGATGACAGCCCGGGTGTACGGGTGGCGACCGAGCCGGCCTCGCTGCAACAGGCGCAGGCGCAGCTGCGCGCGCTGGATGTGTTCGCCATCGTGCTGATGCCGCGCGACCTCAGCCGGCATGCGCTGCGTGCCGAACCGGCGCCGCTGTATGCGTTCTACAACGCCACCTACATGGCCACCGGGCAATCGGCCGGGCGTGATATCGCCGATGCGGTGAGCGCCTACAACGCGCAGCTGCTCAAAGGACAGATAGGCCTGCAGGTTGGCCCGGCAAAGCTGCGCGGCGCACCGGTGACGGTGCAGGCCACCGTGTTGTACAACCCGGCGCGCAGCTACGAGTTGTTCCTGCTGCCGTTGATTCTGCCCGCGATGCTGTCGTTGCTGGCGGCGCTCGCCGCCGGTGCTGCATTTGGTCGCGAGCAGCGCGATGGCTTGCTGGGCAACTGGCTGCAGCAGCGGCCGTGGGCGGCGATGGCCGGCAAACTTTTTCCCTATGTCGCGCTGTTCTCGCTGTACGGCGTGCTGGGGGTGATGTATCTGGCCTATGTGCGCGGCGATGGCGTGGCCGGCAGCCTGTGGCTGATACTGCTGGCGCAACCGCTGTTCTATCTGGCCAGCTGCAGTTTCGCGCTGCTGTTCATCGCGGTGACCCGTGACACCTGCAGCGGGCTGTCGGCGGTAGGTCTTACCATCGGCACCGCGCTGGCGTTTTCCGGCGCGACCTTTCCGGTGATCGAAGCGCCGTTGTTCACCCGTGTCTGGAACACACTGCTGCCACTCACCGCCTATGTGCAGGTGCAGATGCAGCAGATGTTCATGGGCGCGCCGTGGCAGCTGTCGCTGCGCCCGCTGGCGATCCTGCTGTTGATGAGCCTGCTGGTGGGCGGCCTTGGTGCGGCCCTGCTGCTGCGGATGGCGCGGCAACCGCAGGTGCGTGCGTGAGCGGCTTCATTGCCAGCTTCCGGCTCACCCTGCAGGCGATGTTCGCCGACCCGGCAGCGCGCACGGTGATGATAGGTGCGGTGCTGCTGTATTCGTTCTTTTACCCGGCGGCGTACCGTCACCAGGTTGCCAGTGACCTGCCGATCGCAGTGGTGGATGCCGACCACAGTGCGACCAGCCGCGAGCTGATCCGGCATGTGGATGCGCTGCATGCGGTGCGCGTGGTCAGCCAGCCAACCGATCTGGCCCAGGCCCGGCAGCAACTGCTGGCTGGCGAGGTGGACGGCATCGTGCTGATCCCGCGGCGGCTGGAGCGCGACATCCTGCGCGGCGGCAGCGGCCAACTGGTATTGCTGGGCAACGGCGCCTACCTGAGCCGGGCCAGCGCCATCCTCAATGGTCTTGCCGAGGGCATCACGGCTTTTGGCGGCGAGCAGGCGCGGCGCCAGGCCGCGTTCATGGGTGCGCCACAGGCACCGCCGCTGCAGCTTGTGCAGCGGCCGCTATACAACACCCGCGAAGGCTATGGCAGCAGCGTGGTGCCGGGCGTATCGGAACTGATCGTGCACCAGACCCTGCTGCTCGGCATCGGCGTTCTATTGGGCAGTCGTCGTGCGCAGTTGGGCCGGCGCCTGCACTTCGACCTGCCAACCCTGTCGGGCATGGCCGTGGCATTCGGGGTGGTGGCGGTGGGCGGGCTGCTTTACTACGTCGGGTTCACCGCCTGGGCGCAGGATTACCCGCGTGGCGGCAACATCCCCGGCCTGCTGCTGGCCGTGCTTTTGTTCGCGCTGGCGACGGTGCCGTTCGGGATGTTCATCGCCAGCTTCTTCGATACCCGTGAGCGTGCCTTCCAGTACATTACGGCGGTTTCGATCCCGCTGTTTTTCCTGTCCAACCTGTCCTGGCCGGCCTTGGCGTCGCCGCCGGCCTTGGTGGCACTGGCCAAGTTGTTGCCCACCACCGCGGGAATCAATGCCATCGTCCGCACCCAGCAGTTGGGCGCGCGCGTGCCGGAAGTTGGCGGCGAGCTGCTCAATCTGTTGTTGCTGGCGGTGCTTTACAGCGGCCTGATGCTGTGGCGGCTGGGCGGCAAGCGGCAGCACTGAAGCTGGCGCCGGCTGCTAGCATCGGCGCATGGATTCCCTCAGTCAGATTGTTCTCGGTGGCGCCATTGCCGCCGCCATCACGCCCGCCGCCCATCGCCGTGCGGCCCTGCTTGCCGGCGCAGCGCTGGCGACCCTGCCGGATCTGGACGGGCTGCTGATCATGGCCTTCACCGACAACCCGGTGAGCCTGATGACGGTGCATCGCAGTTTCAGCCATTCGCTATTCGTGCTGCCCTTGCTGGGCACGCTGATCTGGTGGCTGTACAAGCGCTTCGGGCATGGCCGGGTGGCACAGGCGCCCGCGCGCTGGTGGTGGGCAATGGTGCTGGCCTTGGTCACGCATCCGTTGCTGGATGCCTTCACCGTTTACGGCACGCAGTTGTGGTGGCCGCTGACGCCGCCACCGACGATGTGGTCCAGCGTCTTCATCATCGATCCGCTGTATACGATCTGGCTGCTGCTTGCCTGCGCAATTGCCTGGTTCGCCCGCGCCCGGCCATTGGCGCAACGCGCGCTGGTGGCTGGGTTGGTGTTGAGCACGGGTTATCTGGGTTGGTCGTTGATTGCCAAGGCGCAGGTCGACCGCGTCGCCGCACAGTCGTTGGCGCATATGGGGCTGGCCGATGCGCCGCGCTTCTCGGTGCCGATGCCGTTCAATACCTTGTTGTGGCGGGTGGTGGCGATGACCCCGCAGGGCTATGTGGTCGGTGATCGTTCGCTATGGGCCGATCACGGGCCGATGCAGTTCCAGGGCTATCCGTCGAACGTGCAGGCCTTGCGCCAGGCCGGCGGTGTGCCGGCGGTGCAGCGGTTGAACTGGTTCAATCAAGGTTTCATGCGCGCGCAGGTAGTGGACGGCGAACTGGTCCTGAGCGATCTGCGGATGGGGCTGGAGCCGGACTACAACTTCAATTTCGCCGTCGCCCGCGAACATGACGGCCAATGGCAGGCGATGGCGCCGCGCCAGGTCCTGCCCGCGTACCGGCAGGACGGCAACCGCGATGTGCTCAAGCAACGCTTGGCGCAGATGTGGCAGCGCATCTGGCAGGCGCCGGCGACCACCGGCGCCGCCAGTACTCAGTAGACCGTGGCGCGGGCCTGCACGAAGGAATAGAAGAACACCGCATTTGGGTCGTTCTGCACCTGGGTGAACTCGCTGCGCATGCCTTCCACCGTGGCCTGGTCAACCTTGCCGGCCTCCAGCAGCTGCTCGGCCGCCGACAGCAGCAGTTCTTCCCATAGCGCGAACATCACCTTGCGTCGCGCCGGCTCGCGGTTGTCCAGGTGCACGGTCTTGGTCTGCGTCTGCACATCACGGAAGCCGCCGGCCAGCAGCAGATTGCCGAGCTTGGCGCCTACAAACGGGTCGCCGCCGCTGTCGATCTGGAAATCATTGAAGGCCATCCAGTAGCGCCACAGGTTGGGCGAGTAGGGATCCAGCAGGAAGGATGCATTCATCACCTCGGTGACGAACACCGGCGACCCCGGGCTCAACACCCGCCGCACTTCGGCCAGGGCGCGGGCGGGCGAGGGCACGTGCTCCAGCACCCAGCACAGGAAGGCGCCGTCGAAACTGCGCGGCTCGAACGGCAGGTCGGTGGCATTGGCGCGCTGGAACTCGACGCGCTCGCGCAGCCATGGCATTTCCGCCAGATGCGCGTTGGCGGCGGCGAGCTGACGTTCGTTCAGATCGATGCCGGTGACCCGAAGGTCGGGGAAGCGACGCAGCAGGATTTCGGTCTGCGCGCCGACGCCACTGCCCACCTCAAGGATATGGCGGGCATTGCGGAAATCGATGTCGTGGAAGATCGCCGGCTCGAACAGGCGCGCCTGTTTGCGCAACCGGGTCTGTTCGGTCGCGGAGAAGCCATGCAGGTAGGGGAAGTCGTTGAGGGTCATAAAACGATGCTGTGCAGTGATCGCACAAGTATCGCCAGGCGGTGTTACTGCGGCGCATGCGTAACGGAACCCAGTATTGCGGTGCCGCAGCCAATGTCGCTGCGCTGCGGGTTTGCGGGCAGCGGTTGCTGATCACGATTGCTCATGGAAATTGACCGCTTTGGAATAAGGGTTCGGCGCGAGTCTGGATTGGACCTGCCCGGAGATGCCTCGCCTTGGAGCCGCTCGGCGCACATTTGTTCCGAAATTGAAACGATTTATTGAAATATAAGTAATTGTTCTAAATTTGGTGGCAAATACAATGGGCGCCATCAAGCAAAGCCCGGCGCTGTTGCCGGTCTGCTTTCTCTTCAGGAACGCCCATGAACAGCCAAGTCATCTCCCTGTACAAGAAACGCCGATCCCAGTACGCCCTGGGCAAGCAGCTGCCGATCAGCCAGGACGACACCAGCAGCCTGATCAAGCAGGCCATGCGGGAAGCGCCGTCGGCCTTCAACGCCCAGTCCTCGCGCGCGCTGATCCTGTTCGGCGACCACAGCCAGAAGTTCTGGGAGCTGACCAAGGAAGAACTGCGCAAGATCGTACCGGCCGAGGGCTTTGCCGCCACCGAGGCCAAGCTCAACAGCTTTGCTGCCGGCGCCGGCACGGTGCTGTACTTCGTTGATACCGACGTGGTGAAGGGCCTGCAGGAGCAGTTCGCCCTGTATGCCGACAATTTCCCGGTGTGGGCCGAGCAGTCCAACGGCATGGCCCAGTTCGCGGTATGGACCGCGCTGGCCGATGCCGGCGTAGGCGCCAGCCTGCAGCACTACAACCCGCTGGTCGACGAAATGGTGCGCAAGCACTGGGGCGTGAATGGCAACTGGCAGCTGCGTGCGCAGATGCCGTTCGGCTCCAACGAAGCGGCGCTGGGCGAAAAGACCTTCATGGAAGACGAAGCCCGTTTCAAGGTTTTCGGCTGATCCACCCCGGCGCGGTTCTCTCCCCCGCGCGCCGATGGCAGTCGAGTGGGCTCACCGGCAAATGCCGGTGAGCCCATTTTTGTAGTGCCGAGCCATGCTCGGCAGAGGTTTCATGCACAAACCCATACGTTGCCGGTAACACCCCAGCCGAGCATGGCTCGGCGCTACAGAAGCGGGGCTGTGTAGTGCCGAGCCATGCTCGGCAAAGGCTTCATGCACTGTCCAGACG
>NZ_JBRRBO010000063.1:0-17384 GCF_056756175.1 Stenotrophomonas sp. STEN240
GGGAGGCCCGCTTTGCGTCCCGGTCGCCCCCTCTCACTGCTCCCGCCCTGGCCCTTCGCTCTGGGGTGGGTTGGTGAGGGGTAAGCTTTTCGCGCGCTGCCGCAGTTTTAGCTTCGCGGCTTACGCCGCTCCCACAACGCGCCGCTGTAGTGCCGAGCCATGCTCGGCAGGGGCGTTACCGGTAGAACCCATTGCCGAGCATGGCTCGGCACTACCTCTACCTCTGGCTTACTGGATCGACTTGATGGTCAGGTCCAGGGCGTCCTGGCCGTTTTCGCGCTGCAGCAGGCGTGCCGGTACCGGCATGCCGGGGACGATCCACGCGATCTGTTCCTTGTTGCCGTCCACGCGCGACACCTTGGTGGCTTCCTGCTGCTTGCCGGCAATGGTCATGGTTTCCTTGCCGATCACCCGGTAGGTCATCGGCTTGATGCGGCCATCGTCGACCATGCGGTAGTTCAGCGGTTTGCCATCGGTGACGTCGCGGGCGATCGCCAGGTTGATCAGCAAGGCGTCCATGTCGCCGTTCTGCAGGCGGATCGGGCCGGCGCGGTCGGGCTTCACATCGCCGGTCCAGGTGGCCTGGTTGCTGCCCCAGTCATAGCGTGCATCCACCTGCTTGCGCTTGATCAGCACCACTGAACGGTCGTGGCTGCTGAGCGGGCGCAGTTTGCCGCCGTGCTCGTCGAACACGGTCGCCTGGCTCAGGTCGGCCATCGGGTTCTTGATCTGCAGGCTGTAACGCCACTGATTGTTACCGGCCGGAGCGACCGTCATCACACCGTTGGCCTGCATGCCCATGTAGCTGGCCTGGTAATTGGCCGTGAACGGCTCAATCGCCAATGCCGGCAAGCTGGCCGCGGTCAAGGCGGCGGCCGCGAGGAAACGCAGGGGGCTACGGGAATGCTTCATGCTCAGGCTCCTTGATATTCGATCAGGCGCAGGTCGATCTCGTCCTGCCCATCTTTGCGTTGCAGGATGCGCACCGGCGTAGGTACGCCGTTGGCAATCCACAGGATGGTTTCATCATTGCCGCCATTGGTGCGGTAGACCCGCAAGGCGTCATAGCTGAGATCACCCACCTGTACGTTTTCGGTGGTGTCTGCGGCGCGGTACTCGTACTGACGCACACGGCCGACATCGACATAGCGGTACTGCAGGGCCTGGCCCGGTCGCGCATCGCGCATCAGGGACAGGTTCAACAGCAAGGCACTCTGGTCGCCGCGCTGCAACGGGATAGGCCGTTGCCGCTCGTCCTTCAGATCACCCTGCCACTGCGCGGTACCTGCCTGCCAGTTATAGACGCCGGTGACTTTCTTGCTCATGAACAGGGCTTTTTTGACCGTGCTCTGGCTCAGTGGCGTGTAAACGCTGCCTTCGTTGGTGAAGACATTGCTCTGTTCGATGTTCAGGCCGAGCACGCTGGCGAAGCCACGCTTGCCGCGCACCGCCAAGTCCACCCGCCATTGGCTGTCGTTGTTGTGGGTCACGCGCATGGTGGCGTCGCCGGCTTCCTTGCCCTTGTAGAAGGCCTGGTAGGTAGCGACGAAAGGTTCCAGTGCGGGCGGGGTCCACTCCAGCGCCGGCAATGCCGGTGCCACGGGCGCCTGTGCCGGCGCGGGGGCAGGCGTTTCCTGGGCGTGGCTGACCGCTGATACCAGCAGGGCGGTCAACAGCATTGGTTTGAAGAGCGCTATGGCCATGCGAGGAAGAAGGCAGGAGAGAGGGGAGATCATGCCAAACCACACATCAGCAGCATGTGCGGATCAGCGGCGGAGGGTTCCGGCGGAATCTAGGCGCAATGGACTAAACAGGGAATGACCGTCGACCTGAACCACACCGTCCTGTTCAGCCACGCGCCCGCCGACCAGCAGCTGAACGCTGGCCAGCAGCAAGGGGTGTTCGACCGCCAGCACGCGTTTTGCCAGCGTTTCGGCACTGTCTCCCGGCAACACCGGTACACGGGCCTGGGCGATCACCGCGCCGGCATCCAGTTCAGGCACCACGAAATGCACGCTGGCCCCGTGTTCGGCATGGCCGCCTGCAATTGCCTGCGCATGGGTATGCAGGCCTTTGTGCAGCGGCAGCAGCGATGGATGGATATTGATCAGGCGGCCGTTGAAGCGCTGCACGAAGGCAGCGCCGAGGATGCGCATATAGCCGGCACAGAGGATCCAATCCGGCTGGCTGGCAGCCAGCGCATCGGCCAGTGCATCGTCAAAGGCTTCGCGGTCGGCGAAATCCTTGGGGGGGCGCGCCCAGCGCTGCTCCGGCGCGACCTTGTCCAGCGCGGCAGCAGTGGGTTTGTCGGAGAACACGCCGACAATCTGTGCATGAAGCTGGCCTGCGGCAATCGCATCGAGCAGGCATTGCAGGTTGCTGCCGCGCCCGGAGGCAAGCACGGCAAGGCGCGGCAGCTCACTCATGCGCGGGATTTCCGCAGCAGTGGCCACAGCGCCAGGCTGCCGAGGGTAGCCAACAGCATGTCGGCATGCGCATCCCAGATGTCACCCTGCTGGCCGTTGTAGGCTTCGGCCGCTTCCGGCGACAGCGCAAGCGCGATGCCCCATTCCAGCCATTCGTAGGCCAGGCTGCTGCACATGATGGTCATCACCGCCAGCGTGAACGCCTGGCCCAGGCGCAGGGCCGGCCAGCTGTGACGGGCCAGCTGGGTCAGCGCCGGGGTGAAGCAGATGCCGTACAGCAGGTGGATCAGCCGGTCGAAATGATTGCGCTCCCAGCCGAACGCCGCATTCGGCGACCAGCCGAACACGGCCTGCGCCCATTGGTCATACGGGACGTTGGAATAAAGCCAACGTGCGCCGATGCAATGCAGGACGATGAAGCCGCAGATCGCCACGAACGCGCCGCAGCCCAGCTGCCAGCGGCGGTCCACCCACCACAGCGCGAGCAGGCCGACCACGGTCAGCGAGCTGTGCAGGGCCTGTTCCACAGGCCATAGCGGTTTGATCCAGGTAAGCGCGAATACAACAAGCACGCCGATGAAGGCGGCCTTCTTGGCGGCTGTCATGGAGGCGTTGGCTCAGCCGATGTGGACGCGTTCAGCGCCGTTTTCAGCCACCACTTCACCAATCTGCCAATGCGCCAGGCCCAGCGTATCCAGCGTGCCGTTGATGGCGGCCACCTGGTCGGCCGGCACCAGCAGCACGAAACCGATGCCGCAGTTGAAGGTGCGCCACATTTCGCTGTCGGCCACATTGCCTTCGCGCTGCAGCCACTGGAACACCGGCGGCAACGTCCAGCTGCTGGCGTCGATGTTCAGGCCCAGGCCTTCAGGCACCACGCGGATGATGTTTTCGGTCAGGCCGCCGCCGGTGACGTGGGCCATGCCGTGCACGGCCGCGCCGTGGGTCTTGAGCAGCGACAGGATCGGCTTGACGTACAGACGGGTCGGCGCCATCAGCGCATCGACCAGCTTGACGCCGTCTTCCAGCACCAGCTCGGCCGGGCTGCCGGCGCGTTCATAGATGCGGCGTACCAGCGAATAACCGTTGGAGTGCGGGCCGGAGGAGGCAATGCCGATCAGCACGTCACCCAAGGCAACGGCCGAGCCGTCCTTCAGCTCGCTCTTTTCCACGCCGGCGACGGTGAAGCCGGCCAGGTCGTATTCGCCCGGGGCGTACATGTCGGGCATTTCAGCGGTTTCGCCGCCGATCAGCGCGCAACCGGCCTCGGTGCAGCCATTGGCAATGCCGCCGACCACGGCCGCAGCGGTGTCGATGTCGAGCTTGCCGGTGGCGAAATAATCCAGGAAGAACAGCGGTTCAGCACCCTGCACCAGCACGTCGTTGACGCACATGGCGACCAGATCGATGCCGATCGTGTCGTGCCGGCCCAGCTGTTGTGCCAGCTTCAGCTTGGTGCCGACGCCGTCGGTGCCGGACACCAGGACCGGCTCGCGATACTTGTTGGAGAGGTCGAACAAGGCGCCGAAGCCGCCGAGTCCGCCCATCACCTCCGGGCGGAAGCTGCGCTTTACCAGCGGCTTGATGCGCTCGACCAGTTCGTTGCCTGCGTCGATGTCGACACCGGCGTCACGGTAGGTCAGGGGGGAGTTGGCAGAGGTCGAGGGGCTGGTCACGGGCGGCTGCACTGGCGGGGTGAACGGGCGATTTTAACAGGCCACGTTGGCGTGAAGGCCCCATTCGGGCAACAATTCCCTCCGGAATCGTCGAGCAATGGAAATTTCAATGCGCCGCAGCCTGGTCACAATCCTGTTTCTGGCGCTCTGCCTGCCAATTTCACTGGTGCAGGCACAGTCGTCCGGCATGCGTACCGAAGGGGACGTAGCCGGCGCCCGCAGTGCCTATGAGGCCGAAGTGCCGGTCAACAGCCAAAGCGAGGCCGATCGCAGCGGCGGGCTGGCGCGCGCGCTGGGCGCGGTGCTGGCCAAACTGTCGGGCGACCGCAGCGCCTTGGCGCGGCCGGGCGTCGCGCAGGCCCTGCGCAGCGCCAAGGACATGGTCGAGAGCTACGACTACCGCCAGGACCAGAGCGTCAGCGCCAGCGGCGCACCGAGCTTCCGCACCATGCTGGTGGCGCGTTTCCGCCAGGATGACGTCGATGGGCTGGTGGCTGCGCTGGGTTTGCCGGTATGGCCGCAGCCGCGTCCCAAGCCGGTGGTGTGGCTGGCCATCGACGATGGCAGCGGCCCGCGTCTGGTCGGGGTGCCGCAGTCCAATGCGGCGCGGCCCTTGCTGGATCGCGCGGTCGAACGCGGCTTCAAGCTGGGCTTGCCTGCCGGCGGCGCGGCCGAGCAGGCGCTGGTAGGCGCGATCTGGCGCCAGGACACCGCCGCGGTGGCGCGGGCTTCGGCCCGTTATTCGCCGCCGATGCAGCTGGTAGGCAAGTTGTACCGCGGCAAGGGCGGCGGTTGGGTTGCCGATTGGGTGTTTGTCGACAATGGCCGGGAGCTGTCCAAGTGGACCACCAACGACGCCGATGCACGGCGCGCGATGGTGGCTGGCGCCGACGGCGCCGCTGACGCGCTGGTGCGGCGCTATGCAAAGGCCCCGGCAGCGGGCGCTGCAGGCGTCTACCGCATCGTGGTCAGTGGCATCCGTAGCGCCGATGACTATCTGCGACTGGCGGCGACCTTGCAGCGAGTGGCTGTGGTCAAGTCGATCATCCCGATCCAGGCCTCGGGCGACCGTCTGGAGCTGGATGTCGAGCTGATGAGCGGCTTGCCTGGCTTCAACCGCATGCTGGGCAGCGACGCTGCACTGCAGCCGGTGGGTGCGGTAGCCGACGACGATGCCGAAGCAGGCACCGATCAGAGCAGCGGCACCCGCCGCGCGGAGTACCGCATCCGATGAGTACTGATACAGCGGAAATGGAAATCGCGCTGTTTCTGCGCCGCCTCAAATGGGTTGTGTTGACCGCGTTCGGGCTGTGGGTGACCTGGCTGCTGGCGCCGGTGCTGACCCCGTTCGTGGTCGCCTTGATGCTGGCCTGGCTGGGCGATCCGCTGGTGGACCGGCTGGAAGCCAGCGGGCGTTCGCGCAACACCGCGGTGGTGCTGGTATTCGTGCTGATGATCCTGCTGCTGGCCTTGGCGCTGCTGATTCTGGTGCCCTTGATCCAGCGCCAGATCATCACCCTGGTCGCCGCCCTGCCTCAAGGGCAGGAGTGGCTGATGGATACCGCCATTCCGTGGATCGAGCAGAAAACCGGTCTGGAGATCATGGCCTGGCTGGACCCTGGCCGCCTGTTTGACTGGGTACGCAGCCATTGGCAGCAGGCCGGCGGCGTTGCCACCACGTTCTTCGGCTACGTGTCGCGCTCGGGTTTTGCGATGGTGGCCTGGGTGATCAACCTGGCCCTGTTGCCGATCCTGGCGTATTACTTCCTGCGTGACTGGGACAAGTTGGTCGAGCGGGTTGCATCCCTGATCCCGCGCAACCATATCGAAGTGGTGTCGCGGCTGGCGCGTGAGTCCAACGATGTGCTGGGCGCCTTCATCCGCGGGCAGATCGTGGTGATGATCGCCTTGGGCATCGTCTATGCGGCGGGCTTGAGCCTGGTCGGCTTGAACCTGGGGTTGTTGATCGGGCTGATTGCCGGTTTGATCAGCTTCATCCCATACCTGGGCGCAACCACCGGTGTGGTGCTGGCGGTGCTGGCGGCATTGGTGCAGTCGCAGGGTTTTGACCTGCAATTGCTGGTAATGGTGGGTGTTGTCTTCACCGTTGGCCAGCTGTTGGAAAGTTATGTGCTGACGCCGCGCATCGTCGGTGACAAAATTGGCCTGCACCCGGTTGCGGTGATTTTTGCAGTGATGGCAGGCGGTCAGTTGTTTGGATTCCTGGGAATGCTGCTGGCACTGCCAGCGGCGGCGGTGATCAACGTCCTGTTGCGCTATGCGCACCAGCGTTATCGCCAAAGTGAGTTGTACGCCGGCCATGGGCCGACGATTGTCCTGGATCCGCGCAGCATCGAGGTGCCGGCGGATCTGAGCATCGTGTCGAAGGATGTAGAAATTAAGTGAGTGTGCCGCAGTTACCGCTGGCCTTGCGTTACCCGCCAGACCAGCGCTTTGAGACGTTCATCGGTGCACCGGAAGGCGCGCTGGCGCAGCTGCGCGCCGTCGCCAATGGCAGCAGCAAGGATTGGATCTATCTGGTCGGCGCTGGTGCCACCGGCAAGACCCATCTGGCCCTGGCCACCTGCGCCGCTGCGTTGCAGGCCGGGCGACGGCCTGCCTATCTGCCATTGCAGGCGGCAGGCACGCGCCTGCAGGACGCCCTGGAAGCACTGGAAGGGCACGATGTGCTGGCGCTGGACGGACTGGAATACGTTGCCGGCCGCCGCGAACAGGAAGTGACCCTGTTCGAGTTCCACAACCGCGCCCGCGCCGCCGATGTGACCGTTATCTACACCTCGCGGCTGCCGCCCGATGGCCTCGGCCTGGTGCTGCCGGATCTGCGCTCGCGGCTGTCGCAATGCAGCCGCATCACCCTGGAGCCGCTGGATGCCGAAGGCCGTGGCGCAGTGCTGCGCGAGCGTTCGGTGCGTCGTGGGCTGGTGATGGATGAGGCGACGCTGGACTGGTTGCTGACCCGCACCGGCCGCGATCTGAGCGGACTGGTGACCTTGCTGGAAAGGCTGGACCGTGAATCGCTTGCGGCAAAGCGGCGCATTACGGTGCCGTTCCTGAAGCGGGTATTGGAGAACGGGCCGGGCTGATAGCGCGGTTCGGGATCAAATTTTTTGTGGGAACGGTGCAAGTCGCGAAGCTGATGCCGCATCCACAGACAAAAATGCCTGCAATCGCAGGCATTTTTGCATCTGAGGTTTCAGTTGTTTCGCGGCTGACGCCGCTCCCACAAAACTGGCGGGCTGCTTGGGCTTTTGTAGGAGCGGCGTAAGCCGCGAAGCTGGCAATGCAACAACAGCCAGGCTTGCCTGCGATTGCATGCAACGCTGCTTCTGATCCTGCAGTGGCCTCGCGGTTTACACCGCTCCTACAGAGGAACGCGCCGGCTGTTGTAGGAGCGGCGTAAGCCGCGAAGCTGGCAATGCAACAGCAACCAGTCTTGCCTGCGATTGCATGCAACGCTGTTTCTGATTCTGCAGTGGCTTCGCGGTTTACACCGCTCCCACAAAGGAAGGAACGCGCGGGCTTTTGTAGGAGCGGCGTAAGCCGCGAAGCTGGCAATGCAACAGCAGCCAGGCTTGCTTGCGATTGCAGGCAACGCTGTTTCTGATCCTGCAGTGGCTTCGCGGTTTACACCGCTCCCACAAAGGAGCGCGCTGGCTGTTGTAGGAGCGGCGTAAGCCGCGAAGCTGGCAATGCAACAGCAGCCAGTCTTGCCTGCGATTGCACATGCGACGCTGTTTCTGATCCTGCAGTGGCTTCGCGGTTTACACCGCTCCCACAAAGGAGCGCGCTGGCTGTTGTGGGAGCGGCATCAGCCGCGAAGCTGGCGCCGCATCCGCAAACAAAGATGCCTGCAATTGCAGGCATCTCTGGGTCGGAACCTTCGCTGGCTTCGCGGCTTATGCCGCTCCTACAAAAGCTGGTTTTCCAGCTGCTGCAGGCGCTCGGGGGTGCCTACGTCGGTCCAGCGGCCTTGGTGATACTGGCCGCTGATGCTTTTGCTGGCCATCGCGGCACGCAGCAAGGGCGCCAGTTTGAAGCGTGGCGGGGTTTCCGCGCTGCCGTCTGCATCGCCAATCACTGATTGCCAGCCCTGCAGCAACTGCGGCCGGTACACGCCGATACCGGCAAAGGTCAGGCGCGCTTGTTCGCCGCTGTCGTGCAGCTGCCCATCGGCGCTCAAGACGAAATCACCACGCGGGTGCTGCACGGGGTTGTCGACCATGACCAGATGCGCGTTGCCCTTCGGCTCCAGCGGCAACGTAGCAAAATCAAAATCACTCCAGATATCACCGTTGATCGCCAGGAAGGGCGCATCGCCAAGCAGTGGCAAGGCGTTGTGCATGCCGCCACCGGTTTCCAGCGGCACCGGGCCTTCGTGCAGATAATGCAGGCGCAGGTTCCAGCGACTGCCATCGCCCAATCGCTCGGGGAACTGTGCGGCCAACCAACTGGTGTTGATCACTACATCGTTGATGCCCAACGCAGCCAGGCGCTGCAGATGCCATTCGATCAACGGCACACCGGCCACCGGCAACAGCGGCTTGGGCGTGTGATCGGTGAGCGGGCGCATGCGCTCGCCGAGCCCGGCGGCAAAGATCAAGGCCTTCATGCTGGAGCCTTGGCGGCCATCGCCGGCTTGAAGCGCCGCTCGAACAACTCCTGCAACGGTGCCAGCTCCGGATAGCGCGGCAGCACTTCATCCAGATAGCGGATGAAACGCGGTGCGTCCTCGAAGTAATGGCCCTTGCCGTCTCGGTCACGCAGGCGCACGAAGATGCCGAGGATTTTCAGATGACGCTGCACGCCCATCCAGTCTGCATCGCGCAGGAACTGCGGCCATGGCCGCAGCGGCAGGCCGGCAGCGCTGGCCTTGGCGTGATAGCGCGCAAGCCAGGCGTCGACTTTCTCCAGCGGCCAACTCAGGAAGGCGTCCTTGAACAGACTGGCCGGGTCGTAGGCGATCGGCCCGCTTACCAGGTCCTGGAAATCCAGCACCGCCGGACCATCGTCGACCGGCATCAGGTTGCGCGGCATGAAATCGCGATGGGTCAGCACCTGCGGTTGGTTCAGGGCATTGTCCATCAAGCGCCGCTGCACCAGCTGCAGCTGCTCGCTTTCGCCGCAGTCCAGCTGCAGGCCCAGATGACGCTGCACGAACCAATCTTCAAACAGCCCCGCATCGCGTTGCAGCAGCGCTTCGCCGAATGTGCCCATGCCTTCGGGGACGGGAATCGATTGCAGCCGGATCAGCTGCGCGAAGCTGGCCTCGAACCACGCATCGGCCGTGTCATCGGTGATGAAGCGGGCGAGGGTGGGGCCGCCCAGGTCTTCCAGCAACAGGAAGCCGTTGTCGAGATCGCGCGCCAATACCTGCGGCACGCGCACGCTGTTGGTCTCCAACAGGTCGTGCATGCGCAGCCACGGGCGCACATCTTCCAGGCCCGGCGGCGAATCCATCACGATGTGGCTGCCGCGCGTGCTGGTGGTTCGCCAGTAGCTGCGGAAGCCGGCATCGACCGATGCGCGTTCCAGGGTGGAGGCGGGGTCGCCGAGCGCGGCGGCTGCCCACTGCCGGCGTTGTTCGGTGCGCAGTGGATCGGAAGCGGGATCGTTCATGGACGCTACAAAGTTGCGGCGCCCGCAGGCGCCGTTGGATGGAAATCAGCGCTTCTTGCCGCCGCTGATCAAACGCAGCAGCGCCAGCAGCGCAATCGCGCCGATGATGGCGCCGACGAAGCCGGCCGGCTGTCCTGCCGAATACCAGCCCATCTCACGCCCGAACCAGCCGGCGAATACCGCCCCGGCCACGCCGAGCACGATGGTCAGCAGGCAGCCCATGCGGTTGTTGCCGGGCATGAAGAAGCGCCCCAGCAGGCCGACGAAGAAACCGATCAGGATGATGTACAGCCAGCTGTCGCTGCCAAACAATCCACTCATGTTCTGGTCCTTGGCAAATAAAAACGCAGCCTAGCAAGGCCAGGCTGCGTTCGTCATCCAACCGTCAAACGACAGACGATCAGCAGCAGCCGTGGCCGCCGTGACGGGTACCGCTGTCGGCGGCTACCGGCGAACCGCTGGTCTCACCGCGCAGGCTGGCGGCGTGGTGGTCGAACAGCACCTTGGACACGCAGGAAGTAACGCGCTTGCCCATCGGGATGTGCAGGAACTCGTTCGGACCATGGGCATTGGAATGCGGGCCGAGCACACCGGTGATCATGAACTGCGCACCCGGGAACTTCTCACCCAGCATGCCCATGAACGGGATCGAGCCACCTTCACCCATATACATGGCCGGCTTGCCGAAGAAGGCCTGGCTGGCGGCGTCGATGGACTGCTCCAGCCAGGGGGCCATGGCCGGGGCGTTCCAGCCGGTGGAGGCCTTTTCCAGGTCCAGGCTGACGTGGGCGCCGTTCGGCGGATCACGCAGCAGGGCTTCCTTCAGCAGCTCGCCGCAGACCTTGCCATTGGCGGTCGGCGGCAGGCGCAGCGACAGCTTCACCGAGGTTTCCGGGCGCAGCACGTTGCCGGCCGATTCCAGCGGCGGCATGCCGCCGATGCCGGTGACCGACAGCGCCGGGCGCCAGGTGCGGTTGAGCACCAGCTCGGTCAGCTCCTCGCTCATCGGCTTGAGGCCGTCGACCAGCGGGAACTTGTCGAAGATGGCGGTATCGACCACGTCGGCAGCGCGCTTGGCCTGTTCCAGGCGCTCGGCTGGCACTTCGGTGTGCAGGCCTTCGAGCAGGATGCGGCCGGTCTTCTCGTCCTCGATGCGCGACAGCAGCTGGCGCAGCAGGCGGAAGCTGGACGGCACCACGCCGGAGGCATCGCCGGAGTGCACGCCTTCGTTGAGCACCTTGACCGTGAAGTTGCCGCCGGTCAGGCCGCGCAGCGAGGTGGTGCACCACAGCTGGTCGTAGTTGGCGCAGCCGGAATCCAGGCAGACCACCAGCGACGGCTGGCCGATACGGTCGGCCAGGTGGTCGACGTAGGCCGGCAGGTCGTAGGAACCGGATTCTTCGCAGGCTTCGATCAGGATCACGCAACGGGCGTGCGGCAGGCCCTGCTCCTGCAGTGCCAGCACCGCAGCCAGCGAACCGAAGATGGCATAACCGTCATCGGCGCCACCGCGGCCGTACAGCTTGTCACCGCGCAGCACCGGCTTCCACGGGCCGAGGTCGTCGTCCCAACCGGTCATTTCCGGCTGCTTGTCCAGGTGGCCATAGAGCAGCACGGTGTCGTCGCCGGTTTCCGGGCCGGTGGCCGGGATTTCCAGGAACAGCAGCGGGGTGCGGCCTTCAAGGCGCACCACCTCGACCTGCAGGCCGGGGATGGTCTGCGCCTTGGCCCAGCTCTCCATCAGATTCACGGCCTGATCCATATAGCCGTTGGCGACCCAATTGGCGTCGAACATCGGCGACTTGTTGGGGATACGGATGTAATCGACCAGTTGCGGGACGATGTCGTTGTCCCACTTGTCGCTTAGAAATTGGCCGATTTTGGCGCTGTCCATCTGGATCTCCGGTAGAAATGTCAGGTGTAACCATTCTACGCCGCTCCCTTGTTCTGCGGGCTTGCGACGGTTTCATCAGTAAATTTTGTAGGACTTTTCCTACAAGAGCCCGGGGGGTTGGCTGGCTGCCTGCCCGGCGTGCTGCGGATATTCTAGGTTCATGTGGCGCGGGACACTGATTCGGCCGGCGGGATAGCCGCCAATCAGCCAACAAGCCACAAGGAGTACAGCGATGAAGCTTTTTACCGTGACGCTGCAGTCTCTGATTCTTGCATTGTTATTGACGCTTACGGCTCAGGCCAAGGACAAGCTCGATATCAATACCGCCTCTGCGGCGGAGCTGAATCAGGCGCTGGTGAACGTTGGCCCTTCCAAGGCGCAGGCGATCATCGAGCACCGACAGGCCAACGGACCGTTCAAAAGTGTCGAGGAACTGGCACTGGTGAAGGGAATCGGATTGAAGACGGTCGAAAGGAATCGTGACCTGATCGAGGCAAGGGCCGGAGCTGCCCCTGCCAAGAAAGCTGCCGGGACGGTAGCTGTGCAGCCGGTTGAGAGGCGCTGAGCGGAAGGAATCGGATAGTGACCCGTCAGGAAGGCGGATCACCGGGAACCCAAGAAGGGCAGGATGCTGGGGGCTGGCAGGATGCCAACAAGGATGTGAGGTCGTCCGGTGTTGCACAGTGACGTGCAGCCGGGCGATTTTTCTGTCTGTGCTCTTTGGAAACGGCAAGGCCCGGGGAAACCCGGGCCTTGCTGGTTTCTGGGCGTTGAGCTGGAAAATGGGATTGGGGATTGGGGATCCGCGATCCGGGATCCGGGATCCGGGATCCGGAAAAGCCGGGATTCGGACCTTGCGACTCGGCTGCCCGGCTGCCCGGCTGCTGCTGGGGCTGCGGTTGTTTGTAGGAGCGGCGTGAGCCGCGAAGCTGGTAGTGCCGAGGCGATTGGCAGCTGGGCGATCTGATTTTGTATCTGCTTCGCGGCTGATGCCGCTCCTTCAAAAAGCCCGTCCGCCCGGTCAATGTGGTCTGGGCGCGCTGCGCTTAGCCGAGCTGCGGTTGTTTGTAGGAGCGGCGTGAGCCGCGAAGCTGGTAGTGCCGAGGCGGCTGGCTGCTGAGCGATCTGATTTTGTATCTGCCTCGCGGCTAATGCCGCTCCTACAAAAAGCCCGTTCGCGCGGTCAATGTGGCCTGGGCGCGCTGCGCTTAGCCGGAGTACGGATTGCTTGTGGGAGCGGCGTGAGCCGCGAAGCTGGTGGTGCCGAGTGGCTTGGCAGCTGGGCGATCTGATTTTGTATCTGCTTCGCGGCTGATGCCGCTCCTACAAAAAGCCCGTTCGCGCGGTCAATGTGGCCTGGGCGCGCTGCGCTTACCCGGGGCTGCGGTTGTTTGTAGGAGTGGCGTCAGCCGCGAAGCTGGTGGTGTCGAGGCGATCGGCAGCTGAGCGATCTGATTTCGTATCTGCTTCGCGGCTGACGCCGCTCCCACAAAAAGCCAGCCCGCGCGGTCAATCAAAAACCAGTCTTTGCGCGGTCTATTCACCCCGGGTTGATTCGGCTGCGAAACCGCCTCGCGGTGGACTGCCCCGGCTTTGCGCCGGGGCGAGCCGCTGCTTAAACCAGGCCGGTGGCGTAGTACACGCCGATGATCGCGAATACCGCCAAGGTCTTGATGACGGTGATGGCGAAGATGTCCTTGTAGGACTGGCGGTGGGTGAGGCCGGTTACCGCCAGCACGGTGATCACCGCGCCGTTATGCGGAAGCGTGTCCATGCCGCCGGAGGCCATCGCGGCGACCCGGTGCAGCACTTCCATCGGAATCCCCGCCGCCTGTGCATTGGCGATGAAGCTGTCGGCCATGGCGGCCAGCGCGATGCTCATGCCACCGGAGGCCGAGCCGGTGATGCCGGCCATGGCAGTCACCGAAACCGCTTCGTTGACCAGCGGATTGGGGATCGAGCCAAGCGCATTGGCTACCACCAGGAAGCCGGGCAGGGCAGCAATCACCGCGCCGAAGCCGTATTCGGAGGCTGTGTTCATCGACGCCAGCATGGCGCCGCCGATGGCCGATTTGGTGCCCTCGGCGAACGAGGCCACCACCGGTTTCCAGGCAAAGGCGATGACGCTGAGGATGCCCAGCAGCAACGCGCCCTGCACCGCCCAGATCGCCCCCAGCTTCGACACTTCCTGCACCACGGGCGCCGGGTTGCCGATCACGGCCGGTATGAACGACTGGGTTTCACCGTAGAAGCCGGGGATCCAGCGGGTGAGCAGGTAGTTGGCGACGCCGACCAGAATCAGTGGCGCGATCGCGATCAAGGGATGCGCCAGGTTCTGGCCCTGGAACGGTTCCGGCTCGTTGCGCAGTTCTTCGTTGGTACTGGCATAGCCTTCGCCATTGCGTACGGCCACGCGGCGTCGCCATTCCAGATAGCTCATGCCCAGGATCAGGATCACCACCGTGCCGATCACGCCCAGCCACGGCGCAGCCCAGCTGTTGGTGCCGAAGAACGCCGACGGAATGATGTTCTGGATCTGCGGGGTGCCCGGCAGCGCGTCCATGGTGAAGGTGAAGGCGCCCAGTGCGATGGTGCCCGGTATCAGGCGCTTGGGGATGTTGCTCTGGCGGAACAACTCGGCGGCGAACGGGTAGACCGCAAACACCACCACGAACAGCGATACGCCGCCGTAAGTTAGCAGGGCGCAGACCAGCACGATCGACAGCATCGCGCGCTTGGCGCCCACCAGTTTGATGGTGGCGCTGACGATGGACTTGGAAAAGCCCGATACCTCGATCAACTTGCCGAACACCGCGCCCAGCACGAAGACCGGGAAATACAGCTTCAGGAAGCCGACCATCTTGTCCATGAACAAGCCGGTGAACATCGGCTGCACCAGGGTCGGGTCGGTCAGCAGCACCGCGCCCAGCGCCGCCACCGGCGCGAACAGGATCACGCTGTAGCCGCGGTAGGCGACAAACATCAGGAAGCACAGGGCCGCCAATACGATCAGAAACGACATTCAGGGCTCCCGGCCAATACACAGTGCCGGCGAGTATCAGCACCGCGGGCGGTCCGGCCCACTGTACGAAGGGACTATACGCGGCGAGCTAACGCTCCTTTAACGTGCGCTCCATGGCGGCACTCGTATGCCGCTACGTCATACCCGGGAGGAGGGAGACCAATGAAGCGCAAGTATCTGAGTATCGCCATCGGTGGCATTCTGTTGGCGCCTGCTGCATTCGTGCAGGCGCAGGAGCAGCAGGCAGTGCCGGCCGGCACCCAGGCCACGCAGCTGGACGAAGTGACCGTAACCGCACGCCGCCGCACCGAGTCCATCCAGGACGTGCCGGTGGCGGTCAGCGCCTTCGGCGAGGAGCAGATCAAGGATCTGCAGGCCTCGACCGTGGAAGGCCTGCAGGGCGCCGTGCCCAACATGAACATCGCCCAGGGCCGTGGTTCGGCCAATAGCGTCAACGTCTTCATCCGCGGCATCGGCCAGCCCGACGCGCTGCAGACCTTCGACCCGGGCGTGGGCATGTATGTCGATGACGTGTACTACTCGCGCATCAATGGCGCACTGTTCTCGCTGTTCGACATCCAGCAGCTGGAAGTGCTGCGCGGCCCGCAGGGCACGCTGTACGGCAAGAATTCCACCGGCGGCGCGATCAAGCTGACCACCAAGAACCCCTTCGACAATGAAGGCGGCGCGGTGGAAGTGACTGCCGGCGACTACGGTCGCCTGG
Source organism: Stenotrophomonas sp. STEN240 (assembly GCF_056756175.1). Lineage (NCBI taxonomy): Bacteria > Pseudomonadati > Pseudomonadota > Gammaproteobacteria > Lysobacterales > Lysobacteraceae > Stenotrophomonas > Stenotrophomonas sp. STEN240. Next base: position 15,380 of record NZ_JBRRBO010000063.1, read on the forward strand.
AAGGCCGCTTCTATGTCTCGGGCAAGCTCAGCGATACGCTGGCCGGCAGCATCGCCGGTGCCAAGATCACCAATGACGGCTACGTCAAGGATGCGGTCACCGGCAAGCGCTACAACGACGACGACACCGAAGCCCTGCGCATGAAGCTGGCCTACAAGCCGACTGATAATTTCAGTGCGGTGTTGTCGCTGGATACCACCAAGCAGGATGCAGCGCTGACCCTGGGCCGGCCGATGGCGCCGTTGCTGCAGACCAGCCTGGCACCGGCTGGCGTGATCGTGCTGCAGCCGGGTGAAACCGGTGAGTGGAACCGCCGCGCACAGACCTCGTTCAAGGACGGCGAAGGCCAGTACCTGAAGCATTCCGGTGCATCGCTGGCGATGGAATGGGAGATCAACGAGCAGTTCATGCTCAAGAGCATCAGCTCCTACCGTAAGCTCAAGACCAAGTCGTATATCGACATCGACGCTTCCGAATACGAGCTGGGCGATGTGCTGGTGGCACTGGACCAGAACCAGAAGAGCCAGGAATTCCAGCTGCATTACGACAACGGCTCCAACCTGCACGCCACCTTTGGCGCGTACTACATGAAGGAGAACGTGCCTTCGTACCAGGAAGCCTATGCCGATGATCTGTTCTCGTTCATGGGCGCGGGTGTGCCGTTCCTGCGCACCATCGACGATGACCTGACCACCACTTCGGTCGCTGCGTTCGCCCACGTCAACTGGGAGTTCGTACCGACCTGGACCGTGGCGGCCGGCGTGCGCTGGACCAAGGACAAGAAGGACTACGACCGCACCACCAGCACGTTCTGGGGTGCGCCGTTCACCGCTTTGAACGGCACGGTTGCCTTCGATGCGAAGGCCTCGTGGACCGCGGTGACGCCGTCCATCAGCCTGCAGAAGGAATTCAGCGATAACCTGATGGGCTATGTGTCGGCCAACCGTGGCTTCAAGTCCGGTGGCTTCAACGGCCGTGCCAACACGGTGTACGACACCGAGCACGCCAAGTTCGATCCCGAGCACGTATGGACCTACGAGCTTGGCCTGAAGGGCAGCAGCGCTGACCACCGCATGCGCGGTACCGCGACTGCGTTCTACAGCAATTACAGCGATTTCCAGGCCCGTGTTTCGCAGGACGTGGGCACCTTCCCGGTGTTGAACGCGGCCAAGCTCAACATCAAGGGCATCGAGCTGGAAGGCAGCGCACTGCTGGGCGAGGCCACCACGCTGAGCGCGCAGTTGGGCTGGATGGACGCCAAGTACGACAGCTTCGAGGACTTCCGCCTTGATCCGTCCTACGCCGGCTACGACCCGAGCGTGAACCACGACCACGTGCCGTTCTCGCCGGATTGGACCGCTCGTGTGGCCCTGCAGCATGTGTTCTCGCTGGGCGACAACGGCAGCCTGACCTTTGGCGGCGACGTGTCCTATCGCGGCGACACCTGGTTGTCGGTGGACAACCGCAAGGTGCTGAGCCAGGACGCTTACACCCTGGTGGGCGCCTACGGCGTATGGGATTCGTCGCAGCTGACCTGGCAGGTCCGCGCCGGCGTGCGCAACCTGACCGACAAGCAGTACAAGACCGAAGGCCAGGAATTTGCCAGCGTCGGCAACATCCAGACCGCGTATTACGGTCTGCCGCGCAACTGGTATGTATCGGTGCGTTACAACTTCTGATGATGGCGCCGGCGACGGCTAGCTGACAGGAAGGCAAAACAGCCCTTTCCCGCATTGCGGGGGAGGGTTTTTGCGTTGCGGCTGGTGCTCAGGTTGTTGCTGTTGCTGTGGCTGTTGCTGTTGCTATGGCTATGGCTGTGGCTGTGGCTGTGGCTGTGGCTGTGGCTATGGCCTTGGTTGTTGCTGTTGCTGTTGCTGTTGCTGTGGCTGTGGCTGTGGCCTTGGCTGTTGCTGTTGCTGTGGCTTCGGCTGTCGCTTGTGCAGCTGCTTTTGCCGTTGCCGTTGCTTGAAGCCCCTCTCCCGCCTGCGGGAGAGGGGTTGGGGTG
>NZ_JBRRBO010000064.1:0-17143 GCF_056756175.1 Stenotrophomonas sp. STEN240
TCCCCAACCCCTCTCCCGGAGGGAGAGGGGCTCAAGTCGCCCCACCACCCAGCGCCTTGTACAGCGTCACATCATTCACCAGCTGGCTGCGCTTGGTCTGCGCCAGCGACAGCTCCGCATTGCGGCGGGTCTGCTCGGCTTCCAGCCAGGTACGCAGGTCGGTAGCGCCGGCGCGATAACGCACCTCATACAAACGCGCGATCTCAACCGCCTCGTCATACGAAGCCTGCGCAGCAGCTACCTGCTCAGCCAGGCGTGTACGTGCAGACAAGGCGTTGTCCACTTCCGACAGCGCGGTATACAACGTCCGCCGGAAATCATTGGCGGCGATCTGATACGACAGGTCCGCCGATTTGATATCCAGCTGCATCTGCCGGAACTTCAAAAACGGCAGGCTCAAGCCCGCGCCCAAGGTCGCCACCGGATTGGTCAGCACATCACCCAGCGAGCTGCTGGAGCTGCCCACCGAACCACTCAGACTCAGACTCGGGTAATAGCTGGTGGCCGTTACCTTGATGCTCTTCAAGGACTGCCGCAGGCGTAGCTCGGCAGCACGCAGGTCAGGCCGGCGTGCAAGCAACTCCGCAGGCATTCCTTCAACCAGCGCCGGGCTCTGTGCGACATCCAGATTCTGCGGTTCGTTTACCAGCGGCCAAGGCTGGCCATCGAGCAATACGGTCAAGGCATTGCGGGTTTCCACCCGCTGCTGCTCCAGCTGCGATTGCGCGGCCTTCTGGCTTTCAATGTTCTGCTGCGCCTGGCGTACTTCCAGCCGCGAAACACCGCCGGCATCGAACTGGGCCTGCACCAATGAAGCAGTACGCTGCAGTCGCTCAAGATTCGCCTGGCCGGTGGCGATGGCCTGGTTGAGGTAGCCCAGCTGCCAGTACAGCTCGGCGCTCTGGCCAACCAGGCTCAATGCGGTGCTCTGCAGGTCCTGTGCGGTGGCCTGTGCTTCCCATTGGGCGATATCACGCTGCCCACGCAGCTTGCCCCACAGGTCCAGCTCCCAGCCCAATGACACGCTGGCGCTGTTGTTGCGCGACCAGTTGTCGCTGCTGTCGATGCTGCGGTTGCCGCTGGCACTCACCGAACCATTGGCCTGCGGCCACAGGTCAGCGCTGGCCAGCCCAGCCTGCGCGCGTGCCCGTTCCAGCTTCAGGCCGGCCGAGGCCATGTCGGTGTTGCTGGCCAGAACGCGTTCGATCAGCTGGTCCAGGTCGGGATCGGCAAAACCCTGCCACCAGGCATCGGCATGCACGTCGGCGACCGGTGCGGTCACTTCATGCGCGATGGACTGCACCGGCGCATTGGCAGCGGCATCGCCACGGCCGTAGATGTTGGGGACACGCAGATCGGCGGCGGGATCGGCGCTGGGCGTGGTGGCGCAGCCAACCAGTGCAGCGGTCAAGGCAGCGGAGAGCAGCAGGGGACGGAGTGCTTTCATGGTCATCTTCATTCGCGGGCCAAGGCCTCCACCGGATCCAGCTGGGCGGCATTGCGGGCCGGCAGGAAACCAAACGCCACGCCGATCAGTGTCGAGCAGGCGAAGGCGGCGATAATCGAGCCGGTGGAGAACATCAAGGTGAAGCTGGCGCCAAATGTCTGGAACGCCCAACCGATGGAAAGCGCCAGCACGATGCCGAGCACGCCGCCGAGCAGGCACACCAGCACCGCCTCGATCAGGAACTGCTGGCGGATGTCGCTCTGCCGCGCGCCAACGGCCATGCGCACGCCGATCTCGCGGGTACGTTCGGTCACCGACACCAGCATGATGTTCATCACGCCGATGCCGCCGACCACCAAGGCAATCGCGGCGATGGCGCCGATCAGCAAGGTCATGGTCTTGGTGGTGGACTCGATGGTCTCGCGGATTTCGGCGGTGTTGCTGAGGAAGAAATCCTCGGTGCCATGGCGCAGGGTAAGCAGTTTGGTGATGGCGGACTGCGCAGCGTCCATTGGCGTGTCGTCCTTGACCCGCAAGGTGATGCTGCTCAGGTAGGTCTGGCCAAGCATGCGCGCCATCACCGTGGTGTAGGGCACCCACACGCTGAGATTGGTGCTGCCACCAAAGCCAATCGATTGACGTTTGGCTACCCCGATCACCCGTGCCGGCACGTTGCCCAGCAGCACCACCTGGCCGAGTGGATCATCGCTGCCGAACAACTGGCTGCGCGTGTTTTCGTCGATCACCACCACCTGCGCCAGGCCCTTGACCTCGCTTGCATCGAAGTAACGGCCAGTTACCAGAGTCATGCCTTTGACCCGGAAATATTGGTCACCAATGCCGGCGACCTGCGCCGAGGCGGCCTTGTTGCCAACCCGTGCGGTCACCGAGCTGGACACAGTCGGAGTGACGCTGTCGATATAGCTCTGCGTGGCCAGTGCTTCGGCATCGCTGCTTTTCAGCGTCTGCACGCGGCCCGAGCGCATATCGCCGAAGCCACGGCCCGGATACACGTCGATGGTATTGGTGCCCAGCGAGGAGATGTTCTGCAGGATCTGCTGCTGCGAACCATTGCCCATCGCCACCACCGACACCACCGAGGCAATACCGATGATGATGCCGAGCATGGTCAGGAAGGTGCGCAGACGGTGCGCGTTCATTGCCAGCAGGGCCATGCGGAAGGCTTCGACAAAGCGATCACGCGCAGCCTGGAAAGCGCTCCCAGCGGCTTTGACCGGGGCAGGGCGTTGCTGGACTTTCAGCGCTGGCACTTTGTCGTTGCGGCGGTCGGCGACGATCACGCCGTCGTGGATTTCGATGATGCGCTGCGCGTGTTCGGCCACCTGCATGTCGTGGGTGACGATGATGATGGTCTGGCCTTCGGCATGCAGCTCGCCGAGGATGTTCATCACTTCCTCGCCCGAGGCACTGTCCAGTGCGCCGGTCGGTTCGTCGGCCAGAATCACCTCGCCGCCGTTCATCAGCGCACGCGCGATGGAAACGCGCTGCTGCTGGCCGCCGGACAGCTGGCCCGGCTTGTGGCCCATGCGGTCGCTCAGCCCCAAACGTGTCAGCAGTGCTTGGGCGCGTTCGCGGCGCGCGTCGTGCGGGGTGCCGGCGTAGATCGCCGGTACTTCCACATTGCCGCGCGCATCCAGATCGCCCAGCAGGTGGTAACGCTGGAAGATGAAGCCGAAATGTTCGCGGCGCAGTTCGGCCAGCTCGTCGGCTTGCATGCGCCCGGTCTCGCGACCGGCCACCTTGTATGAGCCGACGGTGGGGCGGTCCAGGCAGCCGAGGATGTTCATCAGCGTCGACTTGCCCGAGCCGGACTGGCCAACGATGGCGACCATCTCGCCGGCGTGGATGTCGAGATTGACGTCCTTGAGTACGGCGATGGTCTGCTCGCCGGCCGGGAACTCACGACGCAGGTCGCGCAGTTGCAGCAGTGGCTGGCTCATCGGCGCGGACCACCCATCATCGGGCCCATCGGGCTGCGCTGGTTGCTGCGCGCGCTGTTCTTGTCGGCATCGCTGACTTCGCCGACAACCACCAGCTCGCCTTCGTTCAAGCCTTCCAGTACTTCAACATTGGAACCGTTGTTGAGGCCGATCCTGATCCTGCGCGGCTCCGGCTGCCCGTCCTTGTTGACTACCCGAACCATGTAGCTGTTGCTCTTGGCCAGTGCGGCGGCATCCGGCTGACGGCGCTGCTGGCGCTGGCCTTCCTGCTTGCTGCGGGCGACGCGTTGCTCGCCATTGCCAGCAGCTGCACCGGCGCCACGGCCGCCCTCCGGCACCTTGGGGCCGAGCGCGACGGTGGGGATCAACAACGCATCCTTGGCCTGGGCCAGCATCACCGATACCTGCGCGGTCATGTCGATGCGCAGCGTGCCGTCCGGGTTCTCTACGTCAAACAGCGCGTTGTAATACACGGCGGTGCTGGAGCTGGATGAGGACGAGCTGCTGGTGCTTGTGTCGGTGCTGATCGAGGCCGGCGCCGGGTTCACCGTGCGCAGCGTGGCCTGGTATTTGTGGTCCGGATTGCCAAGGATGGTGAAGTACACCGGCATGCCGGGCTTGACCTTGACCACGTCGGCCTCGGAGATTTCTGCATTCACCGTGACCAGATCCAGCCGTGCCAGTTTGACGATGGTTGGTGCGGACTGGTTGGCGTTGACGGTGCGGCCTTCCTCAGCCACCACCGCCACCACGGTGCCGTCGATGGGCGCGGTGATGCGGGTGTAGCCCAGGTTGGCCTGGGCGGTACCCAGCTCGGTTTCGCGCTGACGGATCTGCGCGTCGAGCGCGCGGATCTGGGCGCGGGTGCTGGCCAGGTTGGCCTCGGCCGATTCAAACTCGGCGCGCGAAGTGGCTTCGGCGGCGAGCATTTCCTTCTGGCGGGCAAAGGCCAGCTCGGATTCCTTCAGCGAGGCGGTCTGCACTGCGCGCTGGGCACGGATGTTTTCCAGCGCGGCTTCGGCATTCTTCAGGCTGTTTTCCTGGGTGACCGAGTCGATCTCGGCGATCAGGTCGCCCTGCTTGACCACATCGCCCAGCTGCACCTTGAGCAGCTTGATCTGGCCGGAGGCCTGCGCGCCCACGCTGACCAGCTTGTAGGCATCGATCACACCGGTGGCATCGACGGTCTGTTCCAGATCACCACGGCTGACCGGCGAAGTCGCCATCGAAGGGGTAGCAGGCTTGCGCGTGGCCCAGTACGCGCCGCCGGCGATCAGGACGACGATGGCGGCGGCAAGCAGGAGGCGGTTGCGACGGGAGGAGGGCAGCAGCTTCACGGTGGTGGGGCACTCATTGGCCGCGGTGGCGGCGTCGAGATCCAGTGTGGTCAGCGGCCTGTTCAGCCTCAAGGCACGGCGTGTGTCGGCATGTATCAGGTTCAGCCTGGCATGTATCGGCATGTATCAATTGCCGTCGCCGATACCTGGCGATACATGCACGGGCGCGCACTACGATCCGCTAGCATGGATCATTGCCCCATGACGGACATACAGACCTTGCACCGCTTGCTGGTGGTAGACGACGACAGTGACATCCGCGGCCTGCTTGCCGAGCAGCTGGGCCGGGCGGGTTATGCGGTGAGTACCGCGGCCGATGGCAATGAGATGCGTCAGGTGCTGGCGCGCGAACACATCGATCTGATCGTGCTGGACCTGAACCTGCCGCGCGAAGACGGCCTGGCGCTGTGCCGCGAGCTACGCGTGCGTTCGACCACGCCTGTGATCATGTTGACCGCACGCAGCGAGCCGATCGATCGCGTGCTGGGCCTGGAAATGGGCGCGGATGATTACCTGGCCAAACCGTTCGAGCCGCGCGAACTGCTGGCACGCATCCGCAATGTATTGCGGCGTACCGAAGCGCTGCCTGCCAACATGGAACCGCTGGCGATGCGGCGCGCGGTGTTTTCCGGCTGGGTGTTCGATCTGGAACACCGCCATCTGATCGACCCGGCCAAGCGTGTGGTGATGCTCTCGGGTGCCGAGTTCCGGCTGCTGCGGGTGTTGGTGGCGCATGCCAACAAGGTGCTGTCGCGTGAGCAGCTGGTGTCGCTGAGCAGCGGCCGCAACTATGAATCACAGGACCGTGCCATCGATCTGCAGATCAGCCGTCTGCGGCAGAAGCTGGGGGATGCAGGCGGCGCCGATGGCCTCATCAAGACGGTGCGCAACGAAGGCTATGTGTTTGCCAGCGCGGTCACCCTGGAATGAAACGCTTGCGTCTGTTCCTGTCGTCGATGGCGGGGCGGCTGTTCGTGATCCTGCTGGTCGGCATGATGGTGGCGGCGATAGGCGCGACCTTGCTCGCCGAATCACGCAGGCAACAGGAGTTCGAGCGGCAGAATCTTGCCCGCATCGCCGACCGCCTGCAGGGCTTCGTCAACCTGCTGGATGGCAACCCGGAACTGCGCAGCCGGCTGCTGGCAGTCGGCGGCCCCAGCGTGCGTGAGGTGAAAGGCGACTTCCGCACCGGTGAACAGGACAGGGCGTTGATGGACGTACTGGCTGCACGGGGCGGGGCGCTTGCCAGTGCACAGGTGCGTGCCAGCAGCTTTCGTGCCTGCATGCCGCCTTTGCCGGAGTTTCTGCCACCGCCGGAGCGCGGCCGGCGCCCTGCGCACCAGCGCGAGCGTGATCCAGCGTTCACGCCGCCACGTTGCAGGCTGGTGGAATTGAAACTTGGCGATGGCACGCCGCTACGGCTGGCGCTGGAATACCCGGCGGTGGCGCGGCGTTCGGCATCGGCCTTTGATCCATGGTTCCTGTCGTTGCTGGTGTTGGCGATTGGCCTGCTGGCGTATGTGGTGGCACGCATTGCCAGTTCACCGCTGCAACGGCTGGCAAACCACGCCACCGAGCTCGGCCACGACCTGCAGCGCGAACCGCTGCCGGTGACGGGCCCGTTGGAAGTGCAACGGGCCGCCGAGGCATTCAATGCCATGCAGAAGCGGCTGCAGCGGCATCTGGGCGAACGTACGCAGATGCTGGCGGCCATCACCCACGACCTGCAGACGCCATCAACGCGGCTGCGGTTGCGGCTGGAGAACGTACAGGACGAGCAGCTGCGCGAACGCTTGATCGGCGATCTTGCGGCGATGCAGGCGCTGATACGTGAAGGCCTGGAGCTGGCGCGCAGTGCCGAAAGTGCCGAGCAACGGGCAGCGCTGGATCTGGATTCGCTGCTGGAAAGCGTGGTCGAGGATGCGGCCGAGTCTGGCCACGACGCGCTGTTGCAGCAAGGTTGTGGCGCCGTGTTGATGCTGCGTCCACTGGCCATGCGGCGGCTGTTCTCCAATCTGGTCGACAACGCGGTGAAGTACGGTCATGCGGCGCACGTGCACGCCCGCCGCGACGGCGATGCGGTGGAAGTGCGGGTGCGTGACAACGGACCGGGCCTGGCCGAGGAGGAGCTGGAGTCGGTATTCACTCCGTTCCTGCGGCTGGAAACCTCGCGCTCGCGGGAGACTGGCGGTGCTGGCCTGGGCCTGACCATTGCCCGCGCCCTGGCCGAGAAGGATGGTGCCAGCCTGACGCTGCGCAACCATCCCGACGGTGGTCTGGAAGCCGTCGTACGCTGGGAAGTCCCGCAATGGGCCACAGCTCATACAGGCACTGCCTGAGCCTGTGGGAGCGGCGTAAGCCGCGAAGCCATGGGTCTCATCGGCGTATCTGCAGCCCGTCCAGCTAAGGCGCGTCGAGTGCAGGAGGGCTGTTGCCGTGATCTGCCCGGCCATCAGCTTCGCGGCTTACGCCGCTCCCACAAAGAAAATGCGCAGCCCTGCAGTTGTTGCAGGAGCGGCGTAAGCCGCGAAGCCATAGATCCCACCGGCCCGCACATCAATGGCATCCCAAGCACAGTGATGTGTCGCGGGGATCGCTACGGTCTTCTACCTTCCGGGCCAGATTCGTGTCCACAGCACCATCGGGACTACGAACCTGTTTCGGCGTTCGCCAACGTGATCTCCATCGCTGATCTACCGTAAGTGTTTGCTAGTATCGCCAGACCAGCTTGGGGCATGAACGATGGCAGCAGAGAAGAATCTGGTTACCCGCTCGGGCGTCAGGATGCGCGCGTTGGGGAGCAGGGGTGCGGTCTTTGCAAATCGAGGTCTTTGGGCGCTGATCATCTCGGCCGGATGCGCCGCATCGCCGGCGTGGGCGCAGGCGGGGAGCACAGCTTTTCACCCGTCCCCTGTGGTTGCGGCACTATCGGCCCCGGCGTTGCTCGCCGGCCTTTGCCTGCTGTTGACGCTGGCACTGCTGTGGTTGGGAATGCGGTTCCGGCAGCAACGCAGCCGGGCGCAACTACTATCAGCGCAGGCGCTGGCCCAATCGGACGAATTGCGTCAACAGAACAAACGCTTGGAAGCCACCCTGCTGGAAAAAGGCCAGCTTGAGCTCAAGCTGCGCGAACAGGCCGAGGCGTTCGAGCGCCTGGCAAACGAAGATGATCTCAGTGGGCTGCCCAATCGCCGTGCGTTCGACGAAATGCTTGCACGTGACATGGCCGTTGCCCGCCGCGCCGGCCGCGCACTGAGCCTGGTGGTGCTGAGCATCGACCACCTCAAGCAGATCAATGCCGAGTGGTCACGCGCGGTCGGTGATCTGGTGCTGTGCGAAGTAGGTGAGCTGATGCGGCGCAGCCTGCGTGCTTCGGACATGCCGGCGCGGTTGGGCAACAAGGAATTCGCGGTGTTGTTGACCGACACCGCACTGCCGGAAGCCGAGATCGCCTGCCAGCGGTTGCAGCGCCTGTTCGCTCAATACGTCGAGTGGGGCGGGCACGAGGCCGGCGACATCAAGGTCAGCTTCAGTGCCGGAGTGGTGCAGTTGCACGAAGACGACCAGGCACCCGTGCTGTTCTACCAGCGCGCAAAGAACGCGCTGGCCACGGCGAAAAGGGAAGGCCGCGCACGCACCTGCACGGACTGAGTGCCATGCCGCTCAGCTGGCGGGCATGGTTGGCCAGGCGTTGACGATCTTGCAGAACAGACGCGCGGTCTGCTCGGTGTCGTATACCGCGCTATGCGCTTCACTTGCATCCCATTCAAAACCGGCTGCCTGCACCGAACGTGCGAGCACGGTCTGCCCGTAGGCGACCCCGGCCAGGGTCACGGTGTCGAACACGCTGAAAGGGTGGAACGGATTGCGCTTGTGGCCGCTGCGGGCGACGGTGGCGTTTACGAAGTTCAGGTCGAAATGTGCGTTGTGGCCAACCAGGATCGCGCGTTGGCAGTGATATTTTTTCATCGCCGCGCGGATCGGTACGAACACATGTTCCAGCGCGTCGCGCTCGGGCTTGGCCAGCCGGAAGGGGTGGTCAAGCACGATGCCGGTGACTTCCAGCGATTTGGGGTCGATTTCGGTGCCTTCGGCCGGGATCACATGCGCGCTGGCGGTCTGGCCGGGATACAACAGGCCGTTGTCGTCCATCTCCACCGGCACGGCGGCGATCTCAAGCAGCGCATGACGATTACAGTCGAAGCCACCGGTTTCCACGTCCACCACCACCGGCAGAAAGCCGCGGAAGCGCTGCGCCATGGGCGTGTAAGCAGGACGGGGGACCGAGGGTTCAGCAGATTCGTTCATCGCAATAGGGTAGCAGAGCGGGTCAAGCGGCCGTGTCAGCGAGCGCCCGCAACCGGCGCGCAGGAGCGACGATGGCCATGTAGTGCCGAGCCATGCTCGGCAGAGGCTTTCCCATCAATACCTGCAGAAGCGGCCTAAGCCGCGAAGCCGGTACTGCTCGAAAGGCCCTCAAGGCCGACCCCTCCCCAACCTTCCCCTTGGCCTTCGGCCAAAGGGAGGGGGCGCGTCGTTGCCGCGGACAGAAGGGGTTTAAGCCTTCAGCCAAGCAATGCGAACAATCAAACCCTCCGTCAACGTCAGGCAGCAGCGCTGCCCAGCAGACAGCCCTTGTCCCTTAATTGCTGCAGCATCGCCGCGCCGTTGTCGATGAACGCCTCATCCGCCTGCGTACCGGCTTCGAGCGCCAATTCCTGCAGCTGCTCAAGCCCATTGAGCGCAGGAAACTCTTCCAGCCGTTCCAGCAGCCGAAACAGCAAGGGCGATAGTTCGGAGAACGCGATGTGGCCATCGGCCTGGCGGCGGGCCAGCAGCAGGGTCGGCTGCAGCGGTGGCTGGCGCGGTTGGTATTCCAGACCAATCCTATGCACCGGCCAGTGGTAGGCGAGGGCGCGGCAGCAGGGCGAAACCACCGGGCTGCCGGCCAGCAGGTCGCCGTATGGATCATGTGCCGGCAGCGCTGCGTCGCTGATCTTCAGGGCAAGTTCGATCCATTCGTAGTGGGCCAGCTCCAGCAACCAGGGAGCCTGCGGGTCGACGCTGCGCTGGTCCAGGAAGGCGATGAACTCCTGCCCGATCTCAGGAAACAGCGGCGTCCGCGCGCGGTGCTCGCGGCAGAATGCTTGCACCAGCTGCTGCCATCGCGGCGCCCCAAGGCTGCGTGCAATCACCGGGAAATTGGCCGCCAGCAGGCTTTGGATGTTGTTGAAATACAGCTCGCGGTAAACCTGCATGCGTGCAGGGGCGATGCCTGGCGGGGCAGGCTGCTGCGGATCACGCAGATGCGCGGCGAAACGCTTCTGCAGGGCGGCCAGAGACTCAGCCATGGCGGCCGATCCGGGCGAGCTGCAGTTGGCGGATACGGCTTACCTCGGCCAGCAGTTCCGGCAACGGCGGGAAGTTGAAATCGCGCTCCAGCAAGGTGGGGCGCACCCCGTGCATGGCATAGGTATCGGCCAGCAACTGCCAGACATCGCCTTTGACCGGCATGCCATGGGTGTCGATCTTCAAGTCGTCGGCTTCGTCGTGGTGGCCGGCGAGGTGGTAACTGGCAATGCGCTGCGAAGGCAGCCGCGCAAGAAAGGCGTGTGCGTCATAGCCATGGTTGATGGCGTTGACGTACACATTGTTGACGTCCAGCAGCAGGTCGCAATCGGCCTCGCCGAGCACGGCGTTGATGAACTCGGCCTCGTCCATGTCGGCCGCAGGTACGGCGTAGTAGGAAGCATTTTCCACGGCGATACGGCGACCGAGGATGTCCTGCGTCTGGCGGATACGCGCGGCGACGTGGTGGACGGCTTCGGCGGTGAACGGCAGTGGCAGCAGTTCGTAAAGCTGGCCGTCATCGCTGCACCAGCTCAGGTGCTCGCTGTACAGCGCTACCTGGTGCTGGTCGAGGAAGCGACGGGTACGTGCGAGGAATTCCACATCCAGGGGCGCCGGGCCGCCCAGTGACAAGGACAGTCCATGGCAGCTGAGCGGATAACGCTGTGACAGGGCGGACAGCGCTTCGCCCATTGGGCCGCCGACGCCGATCCAGTTGTCCGGCGCGCATTCGAGAAAATCGAATGCGTGTGCCGGTGCCTGCTGCAGGGCGTCGAGCAGCGAGCGTCGCAAGCCCAGGCCTGCGCTGGCCTGGGCCGGCATGCGCAGGCCGTGCGTGGCGGGCTTAGTGCTTGCCGCCACACTTGCCCTCGCCGCACTTGCCTTCGGCCTTGGCCTTGTCGGTGCTGGCAGCCGCTTCGCCTTCGGCCTTGGCCGCGTCGGTCGTGGGCTTGTCCTTGTCGGCGCCGCATTTGCCTTCACCACATTTGCCCTCGCCACACTTGCCTTCGGCCTTCTGTTTGGCGGCGGCATCGGCGGCTTGGTCGGTGGCGGTGGCGGCTTGGGTTTCGGCGGTGGGCGGGGTCTGGGCGCTGGCGCCAAGGGCGTAGCCTTGGGCCAGATCGGTCATGGCAAAGGCAGGGGCCGCCATGCCGCCAAGCAGGGCAACGCCCAGGGCGAGGGTGGTGGGCTTGCGGATATCGATGGCCATTGCGGTGTCTCCGGTGGTGGTTGGGCCGGGGGGAGGCTGGAGCTTAGCAAGCAGCCCGGGCCAGCGGCGTCACCTTGCCAACGTTGGAACGACAACGGGCCCAGACGGGCCCGTTGTGATCGAGCTGGAACCGGCACTCAGCGATGAGCGCTGACGATGTCGATGATCAGCCCGGTAGCGACGGCCATCAGCACATAGCGCTGATCCAGCTTGCGCCACTCATTGCCGCGCCCGGGTTTGCGCAGGCCGTGCCTGTTGTAGTCGGCGACACGGTTGCCACGCTGGTGCTGGGGCAGGCGCTCGCCCTTGCGCGGGGCGTGATGGGCGCTGTTCTGCGAAGCATGCCGGGCACCGTTGTGCGCGGCCGGTGCCGGGCCGTTGTGCGCAGGGCCTTGGTGGTGCGGCGCCGCGCTGCGCTGCGGCGCGTCGTGGCGCGCGTTGTCACGGTCGCGGTCCTGCGCCGGGCCGGCGAAGGCGGTGGCGGAGGCCAGCAGGGACAGGCTCAGGACGGTGGCGGCAATACGCTTCATGGGGATTCCTCGGTGCGCGGCGGAAGTGCTGCGGACGAGTCCATGCTCGGAAAAATTCCGTGAATGCGGAATTAAAACTGCCCTCTGCGGCGTATCACTTTGTACCGCTGTGTATCGGCCAGCTGGGATGCCGCACGGCGAGCCAGTGCGGAGGCGCGGAATCCGGCGCTGCCGTCGTGGGCAGCGCCGGTGATGGAACTCAGGCGTGATCGACGCTGCTGGTTTCGTCACGCTTCTCGCGCGGCGGCAGCGGCGCATCACCGTGCACCAGGAACCAGACGTTCTCGGCGATATTGGTGGCGTGGTCGCCGATGCGCTCCAGGTTCTTGGCCATGAACAGCAGATGCGTGCACGGGGTGATGTTGCGCGGGTCTTCCATCATGTAGGTCAGCAGCTCGCGGAACAGCGCGGTGTACTGCGCATCCAGACGTGCGTCATCCGCGCGCAGCTTGAGCGCCGCTTCGGCGTCGTTGTCGCGGTAGGCTTCCATGGCGCGGCGCACCTGCTGCGCGGCCAGGCGGCCGAGCGCGCGTACACCCTGGATCTGCGGCAGTGGTGGCACCGCCGCCAGAGCGATGGAACGCTTGGCGACGTTGGCAGCGTAGTCGCCAATACGTTCGATGTCGGCCGGAATCCGCAGGCCGGCAAGAATCTCGCGCAGGTCGCGTGCCATCGGCCCACGCAGGGCCAGGCGCATCACGTCGTGGCTGATCTGCTGCTCGAGCTGGTCGATGGCCTCGTCGTTGGCGACGATGCGCTGCGCGGCTTTTTCGTCGCGGCGTTCGATCACGTCCAGCGCGGCTTCGAGCTGCGCAACGGACATTTCGCCCATGCGCACGATCTCGGTCACCAGTCGCTGCTGTTCTTCGTCATAGCTTTTGACGATGTGGTCGTTGGGAAGATTCATGGAATGCTCGCTGGAAACTGTTCGGGTGGGACTGCATTCGTTCGGGAGCTGCGTTGCCTTCCATGGCGTACATCTGGCTTCGGAGTGCGGCCCGGCCGTCCTTGGCCAGGCGTCCAGCGGGCTGCGGACCATTCGCGGTCCGCGCGCCGGCCTCAGCCAAAGCGACCGGTGATGTAATCCTCGGTCTGCTGCTTGGAGGGGTTGGAGAAGATGGTTTCGGTGCGGTCGTGCTCGATCAGGTCGCCCAGGTACATGAAGGCGGTGTAGTCGGACACGCGCGCAGCCTGCTGCATGTTGTGGGTAACGATGGCGATGGTGTAATCGTTCTTCAGCTCTTCAACCAGCTGCTCGATGCGGCTGGTGGAGATCGGGTCCAGCGCCGAGGTCGGCTCGTCGAGCAGCAGCACGTCCGGGCGCAGGGCCACGGCGCGGGCGATGCACAGGCGCTGCTGCTGGCCACCGGACAGGCCCAGCGCACTCTGGTTGAGCTTGTCCTTTACCTCGTCCCACAGCGCGCCCTGTCGCAACGCCTGTTCGACGCGCACGTTCATCTCGGCCTTGGACAGCTTCTCGTGGTGACGAATGCCGTAGGCGACGTTTTCGAAGATGGTCATCGGGAACGGCACCGGCTTCTGGAACACCATGCCCACCTTGGAACGCAGGCGGTTCATCGGGTACTTCGGCGAAAGGATGTTCTCGCCGTCCAGCAACACCTCACCGCGCGCTTCCAGCTTGGGGTACAGCGCGTAGATGCGGTTGAAGATGCGCAGCAGGGTGGACTTGCCGCAACCGGACGGGCCGATCAGCGCGGTGACACGCTTTTCGGGGATTTCCAGGTTGATGCTCTTCAGCGCGTGGAACCTGTCGTAGTAGAAGTCCAGGCCGCGTGCGGCCAGCTTGACCGGCGCAGGCGTGTGCAGCGACTGGTTGGCGGCGGGCACTGCGATGCGTTGCATCGGTACGGCATTGCTGAGGTCGTTCATGGGGAGGTCCATGGCAGTCAATCGTTTAAGTTCAGTCGTTCGAAATGCGGTTGCGCAGCAGCAGGCCGCGCGCGGACAGGCTGACCAGCAGCACGAACACGGTCAGCACCAGCGCGCCGGCCCAGGCCAGCACCTGCCAGGATTCATACGGGCTGCCGGCAAACTGGTTCATCACCACCGGCACCGAGGCCATCGGCTGCATCACGTTGCTGTTCCAGTACTGGTTGCCGAAGGCGGTGAACAGCAGCGGTGCGGTCTCGCCGGAGATGCGCGCCAGGGCGAGCAGGATGCCGGTGACGATGCCGGCCATGGCGCTGCGGTACAGCACCTGCATGATCACCTTCCACTGCGGCACGCCCAGCGCCAATGCGGCTTCGCGCATCTGCACTGGAACCAGTCGCAGCATTTCGTCGGTGGTGCGGATCACCACCGGCAGCACGATGAAGGCCAGCGACAAGGCGCCTGCAAATGCCGAGAACTGGCCGCCGGTCTGCATCACATACAGCGTGTAGACGAACAGGCCGAGCACGATGGACGGTGCCGACAGCAGGATGTCATTGACGAAGCGCACCACCGTACCGGCCTTGCGTGCATTGCCGTACTCGGCCAGCCAGGTGCCGGCAGCCACGCCCAGTGGCGTGCCGATGCCGATTGCCAGCGCACACATCACCGCGCTGCCGAAGAAAGCGTTGAGCAGACCACCTTCCTGCATCGGCGGCGGTGTCATCTTGGTGAACAGGTTGATGTTGATGCCGGGCAGACCCTTGGACAGCAGCGTCCACAGGATCCAACCAAGGAAGAACAGGCCGAACAAGGCGGTGGCGCAGCCCATCAGCAGTGCAAGGACGTTGACGACGCGGCGGCGCAGGTACAGCGAATCGGCGGAAGTGGACATCAGTTGCCCTCCTTGCGTGACAGGCGCATCAGCATCAGACGGGCCAGTGCCAGCACCACGAAGGTGACGATGAACAATACGAAGCCGAGCAGCAGCAGTGCCGAGCGGTAGGTTTCAGTGGCTTCGCCGAAGTCGTTGGCAATCAGTGCGGCGATGGTGGTGCCCGGCTCCAGCAGCGAGGGCGTCAGGCGCACGCTGTTGCCGATCACGAAGGCCACGGCCATGGTTTCGCCGAGCGCACGGCCCAGGCCGAGGAACACACCGCCGATGACGGCAGAGCGGGTATAGGGCAGCACGATGTCCCAGCTCACTTCCCACTTGGTTGAACCCAGCGCGTAGGCCGATTCCTTCAGGCGGGTGGGGACGGTGAGGAAGACTTCGCGCATCACCGAGGAGATGAAGGGGATGACCATGATGGCCAGCACGAAACCGGCGGTGAGCATGCCGATACCCAGCGGCGGGCCGCGGAACAGCGCGCCGATCACCGGCAGCGGACCAAGGTGATCATTGAGGAACGGGGTGACGTATTCGGTCATCACCGGCACCAGTACGAACAGGCCCCACATGCCGTAGATGATCGAGGGAATGCCTGCCAGCAGTTCGATGGCGGTGCCGACCGGGCCACGCAGCCAGCGCGGTGCCACTTCGGTCAGGAAGAAGGCGATGCCAAAGCTCACCGGCACCGCGATCAGCATCGCGATCAGGGCGGTGACGATGGTGCCGTAGATCGGTGCCAAAGCGCCGAACTTGTTTTCGACCGGATTCCAGTCGGATGAGTAGAAGAAGCTCAGGCCCTGTTCCTGCAGCGCATGGCGGCCGCCCCAGAGCATGGACAGGGCGGCGCCAGCCAGTGCGACCAGAACGAAAATCACCGTGGCGATCAGGAACCAGCGGAACAGCCGGTCGTTGCGGGCATCGCGCAGATCGCGCGAAGTGGGCGACGAAGCGAGGGACGGTGCAATGGCATTCATGGCAGCGGCAGGGGCCCAGGAGGATGCGGTGAAATATCAGTCCCTCGGTGGAGGGAACCCGTCATTCCCGCCGAGGCGGGAATCGCGCTTGCCCTTGCATGCGATTTCAAGGGCGGAAGCGGGGTAACAGATGCAACAACAGAATTGATGGCGATCCCACCGAAGTGGGAATGACGCAATGACAAGAGCGGGTGCGCCATCGGCACACCCGCGTCATCGCATCACTTGAACTCAGTAGCCCAGTAGGTTTCGATCTGGGTCACCAGCTCGGCCGGCAGCGGCACGTAGTGCAGCTCGTTGGCCTGCGCCTGGCCGTTCTCGAAGGCCCACTTGAAGAACGCGCGGGTATCGGTGCTGCGCTTGGCATCCTTCGGCTGCTTGTGCATCAGCATGAAGTTGGTGGCAGTGATCGGCCACGCATTGGCACCCGGGGCGTTGGTGATCACCAGGTTGAAGTCCTTGGCATTGGCCCAGTCGGCGCTGGCAGCAGCGGCGGCAAAGGTTTCGGCGGTCGGCTGTACCCAGCTGCCTGCGGCGTTCTGCATCGACGCATACGGCATGTTGTTCTGCAGCGCGTAGGCCAGCTCGACGTAACCCACCGAGCCCTTGATCTGCTGCACGTAGGAGGCAACGCCTTCGTTGCCCTTACCGCCCACGCCGTCCGGCCACTGCACCGAGGTGCCTTCGCCTACTTTTTCCTTCCACTCGCCGCTGACCTTGGACAGGTAGTTGGAGAAGTTGAAGGTGGTACCCGAACCGTCGGAGCGGTGCACCAGGGTGATCTTGGTATCGGGCAGGGTCACGCCCGGGTTGGCATCGGCAATCGCCTTGTCGTTCCAGGTTTTGATCTTGCCCAGGAAGATGTCTGCCAGCAGGGTGCCGGTCAGGCGCAGCTGGCCCGGCTGCAGGCCTTCCAGGTTGACCACCGGCACAACGCCGCCGATGGCCGACGGGAACTGACCCAGGCCAGCCTGTGCCAGCTCTTCAGTGGAAAGCGGCTTGTCGGACGAGCCGAAGTCGACGGTGCCGGCCTTGATCTGGGCGATACCGCCGCCTGAGCCGATCGACTGGTAATTGATCTTGGCGCCGGTGGCGGCGTTGTAGTCGGCCGACCACTTGGACACCAGCGGGAAGATGAACGATGCGCCTGCGCCGGAGATCTCGACGGAAACCTTGTCGCCGGCGGCAGTTGCCGCGGCGCCCGGGGCGGAAGCGGCCTGGTTGCCCTTGTCACCGCAGGCTGACAGGCCCAGGGCGATGGCCAGCGAAAGGGCGGCAAGACCGGTCGTGTGCAGCTTCATGCGTCACTCCATAGCGGGAGAAATGCCGGCACCGCCGGCGGATGCGGCTATGAAATGATGTTTTTGTTACAACCTGATTACATCGTCAAAAAAATATAAAAAAACCAACGGAATCAATGGCTGTAAAGTTGAGGGAGGGCAGGGAATGGCCAGGTGGTGCCGCGCCATGCTCGGCAAGAGGCGTTACCGGGAAAGCCCCAGCCGAGCATGGCTCGGCTCTACAGGTGGAGCCGAAGCCATGCCGCTGCCTGT
>NZ_JBRRBO010000065.1:0-17081 GCF_056756175.1 Stenotrophomonas sp. STEN240
GGCGTAAGCCGCGAAGCCCATGCTGTTTCAGATCATCAGCTTCGCGGCTTACGCCGCTCCCACAAACAAACATTCACTAATGCTTATTCGAAGCCCGCCCCGAACCCGACTTCTTCCCGCCGCCATCCTGTTTGTTCACCGTCGCCCAGGCGATGCGCTCGGCATCTTCCTTCGAGTGCCCCTCCTCCCGTTCGCTCTGCTCGATATGTTCGGCCTGACGCTTCTGCTTGTCTGTATAGGCGCTTTTATCACCGCGTGTCATCAGCTGGCTCCGCTTTGAATGTGACATGACGTTAGGCCAGATCGCGTAAGCGTTGCGTGCGGTTCTGCTGAATATTCTGAAAGACAAACAAAGCTTCAGCTGGCATTTCTCTGGCTGAATACCGGGTGTTCGCACGCTGCTAACACCAAGGCCGCAAACCGCTAACCACTGTCTTGCTAGGCTCGCAATGGGTCGAGGAAAGCTGGCCCTTGTCCACCCAGAGGAGCATCGCGATGAAACGCCTGCAGCTGCGAAGTGTGTTGTTGATTGCAGCCGCCCTGCCCACCTGCACTCCGGTGGCCACCGCAACTGCCCTGTCCGCGCAGGAGGCGCCGCCCACCGTCGAGCTCGGCGACGGCGCTGCCGATCAACCAGGAAGTGACGCCTGGATAAGCCGCGAAGTGAAAGCCAGGCTGTTGCGCGTACGGGACACGCCGGGCATGGAAATCCACGTGCAGACGCGTGGCGGGATGGTGTCGCTGAGCGGCCAGGTCGGCAGCCAGAGCGAAGCTGACCGCATGAGCGCCGCAGCCGCCGCCGTGGATGGCGTGATCAGCGTCGACGATAGCGGTCTGGTCATCGGCGAACCGGCCAATTGATGGATCCAGAGCGAGCAGGCACCTGCGACGCGCGGATGCGTGTCGCAGGTGCTGTCACCGGGAAGTGACATCGGCCGGCTGCGATGCGCTTGGCTGAAAAAGTGAATTGGCAGCGTTGCCTTGCTTCAACCAAGCGGAGCAAGGTGTGCGATGCAGTGACGACGCGAAGTCCTGACCCCAACCAGCGCCGCCCGCACCGGGGCGGCGCCAGCCGGAATACGCGTTCAAGCTAGTGCTTCTTGCCCTGATCGCGCTTGCCCGCCTCGCGCTGATCAAGCATGTGCTGATCGTGCATGTCCTTCTGATGACTGGGCTCACCACGCGAGGCCTGACGCGAAGGGTTGGCATTACGCGCGTCTTCGGTAGCCGGGCGCTCCGGGCGATTCTGCTCACCTTTATGCATGTTCTGATGGGTCTGCTTGTTGGTCATTGCAACCTCCACAGCGGCAGCATGCCGCATCGCCAGCCTGCAACGGCCACGGTTATTGCAGCGTGGCTTTTCCGTGTGGCAGCGCGCACAAAGCTGAGCAGGTGCCTGCTATTCAAATGCGGTTGTCATAGCAGCTGGAGCCCGCCGCAGCATGTGGGAGCGGCGTAAGCCGCGAAGCTGACGGCCGTCTGAAAGAGCTAGCGGTCAGCTCGATATTGCCAAGTACATTGAATGAGCCAACCCGGCCGGCAGCTGATGGCTACAGTGCTGCGATACGGGTAAGGCCCCTGCCGAGCATGACTCGGCACTACAGTGCCGCGTTGAGCCCTCCCTTTGCCGCAGGCAAGGGGAGGGTTGGGAGGGGTGCTTTTGCTTTTTGCGCTTCGGGCTACCCTTGTAAAGCCCCTGCCGAGCATGGCTCGGCACTACAGGTGGCGGGCTGCGCGCCGCAGCGCCAGGTTGTAGGTGGTCGCGTAAATAGCGGTAACCGATAACGGCACGATAATCGTCCGCAGGATCTCAGGCGTGCCAGCCAGCCAGTGAATGCTGCTGAGCAGGCTCAAGGACGCCGCGATGGCCACCAACGGCGGCACCCAGTAACCCGCACTGCCGGGCAAGCGCGCCGACAGCGCTTCGATCATCCGTTTCAGGAACAAGGTGATCAGCGCTGACAACGTGCCCTGCACCAGGCCGGCGATCAGCGGGCGCGGCATCGGATGCGCCAGGTTGGCGAACGCGGCCCAACTGCCCATGGCCACGAAAGCCACAGCCATATGGACACCGCTGTTGCGGGCGGTTGCAGCGGTGGTTGGCGGCACGTGGGTGTTCCTTGCGGCAGCGCTTATGGAGGCGATGCAGCATGCCCGATGCGACAGCGACGGATCAACTCAACTCACCAACATGGCCGCCCGCCATCGAAGGACACAGCCAAACGCCCTGCGGATCTCGCCCAGTGCCGGTTCCGATACCACCAGAACATCACGAATGCAGAAGACCACACCCGCCCTGCCCCATCGGCACAGATGATCTCAGCTCATTCCTCAAGGCCAAGAAACACCCGCATTCGCGCCATCTCCGCGTCCAGTTCGCGGACAAATGCAGCATCGCGCGGTGCCCGCCCATCGACGTACCGGAGCTCGGCGTTCAATACGCCGGCAGCAACAGACAGATTGCCCCAGCCGATCACCCGCTCACCCCACAACAGCGGCAAGGCGTAATAACCCAGCTTGCGCTTGCCCGGCGGTGTATAGGCTTCGAAGCGATAAGCCCAACCCCACAACAGCTCGAAACGACGGCGGTCCCACACCACCGGATCGAATGGTGTCAGCAGGCGCACCTGCGCATCCGGTTTCCAGCGGCGGCTCTCGGCGCGCTCATCGGCCGGCCATAGCCAATCCACGCCATCCACCCTCGTCCGCTGCAAGCGCTGACGCGCCCGCACCAAAGCCGGCTTGCGCGCATCCTTCCACTGCGGGACACCATTGCCCAGGTAGGCCACCAGCTGTCCCAGGCTGGCGTCCGGCAAGGGTGCGTACTTGGCGACGATGAGATCAATCAGCGCATCCATGCGTACGTCGATATCCAGCGCGGCTACCGCTGGCGCCGCCTCACGCACCGCGTAAACCCGGGTACCGCCGTCACGCCGCGCCACCCGCAGCAGGCCGCGATAATGCATGCCGTCCAGCAACTGCGTGCTGGCATTGGACGATCCACCAAACCAGTTGGTGGTCTTGCCATGGGCAAAATGGGCATCCACTTCGCGAGGGTGCACCGCACCGCGCTCGGCGATGAATGCCTGCACCGCCTGCGCCTGCTTCCAACGCGCTGGCGCCCACTCCAAACGCGCCTGACGCGGGTGCATCAGCGCATGGTGGCCTTGCGGCAGGAAGCCATAGTTGACGAAGAAATCTTCCTCCAACGGCAAGCGCGGGTAACGCCGCTCAAGATCGCCTGCCCGGTACCCCACCACCCGCTGCCGCAAGGTCAGATCCTGCGCCCGTGCAGGGGCACGAATGGGATCCGCCTGCACAAAACCCAGCTTGGCGATCGCTCGCATCAGCGTGGTCGGCTTGAACAACGAGCGCGCGACGGCATAGCGCCGCAGGTGGTCGAGAGTGACGGTCATGGATGGATGATGCCAGTAAGCGGGTAGCTCGGTAGCGGGCTATCCGGCCAAGTCGTTCTTTCACCCAGGGAGCAGCCCGAATTCAATCCCGCCGCCTGGCATTCGGTCAACTCTCCAGACCGCACGCATCCCAGCGCCACGCGCCCCGGCGCCGGTCAAACAGAACCTGCCGAACCTCAAACCCGCTCTCACTCCGCACCATACAGAAGTGGCCGCTATACCAACGCCTCACTGGGCTGCCGTTCTTGTCCGCAATGAAGCCGGCAACTTCCGCCGAATACTCCGCGCCAGGAACCAACGCCGGCAACGGATTTTCTTCCGTGCCGACGTCATCCATGCAATCACCCGGTGATATCACTGGTGGCGCCACTTCATTCGGAGGATAGCTCTGCGACCAGATGGGGCGTTGAGCGCCAGCTTGGCGATGGTAGATCGTGACGTTGGTGACTATGGACGCGGCACGCTTCAACTCCGGCACATCATTCGCCCGCAGGCAAAGAGCACCGCCTTCGTCTGAAATCACCGCTTGCTGATACCGACCTTTGGGCTGACTACCTGAAGCGGTGCCCGGCAGCATCAATAGCGCTGCCAATAATATGAACACGCTTGTTTGCCGTTGAGTCATAGCGCAGCTTCCTTGTGCAGTTGTCCGGAGCATAGCGCTCGATGCAGCCAAAGCCGCAATCAGGGCGTGGTGAAATCACGCCCCTATCTCCTCCCCCAAAGAACAGATGCGCAGTATCGGAAGGCGTAATCCTTACCATTCGTCCTGTTCTGTCTCGACGTTTGCTATCTGCAATCCCCGCAGGTACATGCCGTTCGATCAACGCTGCCCGGCAATCGACCGGCAGTAGTACTCGGCCAGGGCAAAGCTCAGCGGGCGCTGTTCGGTCAGGTTCCATTCCGCCGTGAGCGCCTTGGCGTCCACCCGGGTCACCTGTGCCTGTGCGCCACGCTTTTCCAACAGCGCGGGGAGCTTCTTGCCGAACTCGCTGCTGTTGGTTTCGTCACTGGCGACGATGCATACCGGCACGCCCGGTGCGATGGGTGCGTCGGCGATCATTTCCTCCAGGTCCTCGAGGCTGTCCTCATCGTTATCGAGTTCGTCGATGCCGGCGCCCTCTTCCGCGAGCCGGTACTGCAGGTTGTCCGGATCCATCAGCATCACCATCAATGATGGCGTTGGTGCTGGCTCACCTTCGCACTTGGGCGCCATCATGCGGCTGATGACCGGCGTGGTGGTTCCGTCCGGCGCTATCCGCCGCAGGGCGATGCCGCAGCTGCCGCCTTCGAAGTCGCGGATCATGTCGCCCTCGTAGTCCACGCCGGGCTCCGGAACAAAGCTGGCTTCGATTCCGCGGCCGCGGTTGCAGGTCCAGCCTGAGCCATTGGCGACGTTCGCCTTGAGCATCACCGGCTGCCCCGGCACCAGTGGGTGCTCGGCGTAATACGGGCTGGCCCACAGCTGGTCGCGCGTAGCCAGGTTGCGCGTGTCGGCGGTCTCGGGCATGCCGATGGTCACGTTCTCCGGCTTCTTGCGTACCATCGCTTTGAAGTAATGCCCAATCGAACCGGACGCCTCGACTTCCTCGTCGTACTCGTCCTTGCAGCGGGCATTGGTATACATCGTGAGGCCGACGCCGTTCTGCCCGAACAGGCGGATACGCGCAGGGCGCTCGACGGTTGCTGCAGCTTCCTGCGGTGCAAGGTCTTCAACAGCGTGGGCATCCGCACACACCAGTGCCAGCAGCGCCAGCGACAACAAACGAATCTGCATTTACGCGACTTCCATTTCGACAGGAATAGTGGAGGAACCCGCCATCCATCCCGCCGCATTGAAAGCGCGAAGCAAATATCTGGAATCCCCGGAGCGAATTCTATAGACGGCAATTGGCAGCGTATACACAACGCATGCAGGCGATAGAGCGCTCAAGCGCGTCAATATTTTGGCCCTTTGGGATGAAACGCCGACTGCCTGCATGGAGCCGCCGATCCAATGATTCGAAATGCTTATGCCGGGCCGTGGATGAGCATCGCAGCCAGCATCCGGCCAACTCATCTATCACGTGCAAGGCTGGCCCTCGAAAGAGTTTTCCCGAGCCAAATATCGGCATCAACAAAACCGGGACAGCAACCCAAGCGGCTAGTGAACCGTATCCAGCGTGGCGTTGAGCCGGCTCGGGCTCTGGTTGTGCTCCACCCGATTGCGGCCGGTGTGCTTGCCGCGATACAGCGCCGCATCGGCCTGCTGCATGGCCTGGCCCAAGGCCGCCTCGCTGCCAAAGCTGTCCGACACACCAATTGTCACCGTGCAGCGCAGCTGCGCGTAGAGCGCGCCCTGCAGCATCACCTTCTGCTCGATGCTGCTGCGCACGCGCTCGGCCAGACGCAGCACGGACGCATCGTCGGCACCCACACAGATGACCGCGAACTCTTCGCCGCCCAGTCTGCAGACCAGGTCGTCCTTGCGCACCGAGGCGCGCAGCGCATCGGCCACGCCGCACAGCACCGCATCGCCTACCTGGTGGCCGTAGCTGTCGTTGATGTTCTTGAAGTGATCCAGATCGACCAACAGCAACCGCGCCGTGGTTCCCGGCCGCCGGAAGCAAGCGGCCAACGCCGTACTCAGGCCGCGACGGTTGAGCAGATGGGTCAGCGGATCGCGGGCGGCGACGGTGCGCAAGCTGTCGGTGAGACGACGCAGCACCAGCCAGACGATCGACGGCGGCAGGATGGTCGCCAGCGAACACATGTAGACGTAGAAAACCATCGAGAACCGGCCATCGTTGCTCACCGCCTCAAAGCCACCTGACAACAGCTTGCTGAGCTTGATCACGTTCAGAACGCAGATGCCGCTGATCAGGCCGGCAAACAGCAACACTTCACCGCGCAGATCCTTGGCGAAGCTGCGTACGCCGTACAACAGCATAGCCACCATCGCGACGAAGGACACTGCGCAGACACCGGCCAACATCACATAGCGCGCAACCGGACCGAAGGCCCAGTTCACCAGAATCTGCACCAGGCTGTAACCCACCGCCAGACACAGCAGCGGCACGGCAAGCGGCGTCGAGCGGCCAAAGAACCGCGCCCCGCCCACGCAATACGCCAGCAGCGAGCACAGCGTGAGCGTGTGGTTGAGCATGCTCAGCCAGCTCCAGCCCGGCGCCCCTTCCAGCAGCTGCAGCACATAGGCACCACCCAGCATGAGGTTGCCCACGCCAAAGACGTCCATGCCCATGTTCTCGTCCTGCAGCCGACGACTGATGAGCAGAAACATCACGGTGAAGCTCAGCAGATAGACGCAGAGCATGCCGACTAGGAGGGTGGCGATCATTGGGTGTTCGATATGGAGGGCAGGCGAAGGCGCGCCGCCCGCTTCATGCGGAACGACGGATGCCAAATAAAAACTCGCAACGCTGTCGTAAATCCCCCGACACCGCGTTGTCCCCGCGCGTATCGTACAGAATTCGATTGCGGTTTACGGGGTTTACAACGGCCTGGGCGGGCCGTTTAAACGATTACCGGCGACTCTTACGTTAGCCACGGGGATCGGGCAGTTGCGCGTTGGTAAGGCAAGGGAGCTAAACCGACTCCGGCCCGGCTGCGGCTCACTCGACATGGCGCGAGCAGCGCACATCCCATCTGCCCTGCGCCGCTACGAACAACGAAACCAGTTGCACGAGGGATCCGCAAGGCGACAACGACACTAGGTCCTGTTCCCGAGCATCCCGTAGCCCTACGAACTCGTGAAAGGCATGGTCCAGATTGTTAGGACCATCCTCGTGGTCGCGCCAATGCTGCTGATGCAGGGCTGGTAGCAACACCTGCTCTGGCACGAACAACTCGCCTTGTTCCAAACAGGAACGGATCGCCACGCCGTTGGCCCGCACCTTGCCGCGCAGCAATACCGCGCTATGCGTCTTCCAGTTGCCGGCATCCCGAAATAGGTACTCCAAGACTCCGAAGCCATTCTCCCCCTCCATTTCTCTCTCAACCCGGCTAAAGAGCAGCAAGACTGCCCTGGGCCAGTCCCACCGGTTGAGATGGAAGATTTGGTGTCGCTCGTCCCGAAAGGGGAAAACCCCAATGGCCGAGCAATCCTTGCTGCATGTAGGCCTAAGAACCGTTTCTCCGGCGCCGGGTCTGTTCGACGAGATTCTGGCGGGTCACTACGGCCTTGCACTCTATTCTGTTGAATGCGAAGCGCCTCTCATGCTAAGGCCCTCAACCCAGCGAGTCAGCCCACGCCAAATTGCCGATGCGGAATTGGGGCCAGTGCAAGGGAGCGGATTGATCTCGGTGGTGGAAAGTCGCAACCATCCATTCAGCATCCTCCCTACGCGTGCTTCCATACTTTTCTGATTGCGCATATAAAGACACGCAAAGCGCCGAAGAGACCATAAAGGCGCCGATTTTGGCACTCAGGGGAGGCGAAGCCGAATGACCAATGTTCCACTAGATCCGCGTTATGAGGTTGGCGCGCTCTACAGCCGTTTGCTCGACATCCACGACGTCCTGGGTGGTCAGCAACGGAGCGGCATCTCAACGCCTCCCAAGAGCCCCTTCGTCATAATTTTTACAGGCGAAGCTGGTAAGCAGCACGGCTACAACGATCGCTGGGACGACAACGGCCACTTCCATTACTTCGGAGAGGGCCAGATCGGAGATATGCAAGACAAACGTGGAAACCGAGCAATCCGTGAGCACCTGGTCAACGGCAAAAGATTAGTTGTGTTCCAGATGATGGGACACAGCCGTCCCTGTCGATACATGGGGGAATTTCGCTACATTAATTCTTATAAAGAACCAGGCATTCCCGATACAAAGGGAACTCCCCGTGTTGCCATCGTATTCGAGCTCGAGCCACTTAACACAGATTCCATTGGTTTCTTCAATACACGCGACTTCCAGACGATGCTAGAGCTCGACTCCACATCGACCGATAAACTCACCGAAGTGCGCACGAAGCAAAGCTTGTTTAAACGGCGACTACTTTCTTTCGAGAAAGAGTGCCGCATCACCGGCATCGCAGACCTGCGTTTCCTTCGAGCAAGCCACATGAAGCCCTGGTCAGCCTGTGAGACAGGTAGCGAACGTGTCGACGGCGCCAATGGCTTGCTGCTAACGCCTCATGCGGACTTACTTTTTGATCGAGGCTGGATCACCTTCACCAACGCGGGGCGCATCGAATGCTCATCACATCTACCGGCTGAAGTGATCAAACGCATAGGTCTAAACCTAAAATCACGTAGAGCTACTGGTGAGTTCAGCGAAGAGCAGTGCGCTTACCTGGCCTTTCACCAGAGCCACGTATATGACAAGACATTCAAGAAAGCGTGTGACCCTATTGCGGAACTATTGGCCACATCAAAAAGCTGATGGAGCAACCAGCAGCCGCACCGAGGCCGCCCCTGGATAGGCAGCGCACCAAGGCACAAGCTTGGATCAAAGGAGGACTGCGCATGAAGTCAATCGAAAACTTGCAAGAGCCGCGTAAAGATTTGAGCAATCAGCCCCTCACGCTGCGAAGCATAGAGTTCCCCGACCTAAACGAACTTCTGGATCAGTGTCTGAAGAGGACCGAGGAACCAAAATTCAGGAAGCTGGAACGTTGGTCGCTCATTGCTGGCATTGGCGGGGCTGGCATAGGCTTGCTGTTGGGAGCTACTTTACCTGGCGTTGCGGGATCGCTCGCACTTTATGGCGGCCTAATTTCTGAAGTAGCCGGATTCGCTGTGCATGCCGCACTAGTTGTAAAGCGAGATTGGCGGCAGTTCCGCCATGCCCGCGCAAACCACGCGGAAGAATTGGAAGCAGGCTATCAACAGCAGCAAGAAATTATTGATCTCATGCGAGCGTTCCCTTTTGAACAACGCAAGCGGCGCCTTCTATACGTTCAAAATAGACGGGCAATGATGCACGAACGATTAGGACTTTTTACAGGTGGAATAGAGCGGCTTGGGGTGGTGCCGTTACTTTTGGCTCTCTACCTGCAGTTCAAGGATTGGCGATTAGGCGACTGGAAAGCACTGAACAACATCACCTTCATTCAAGCTTTACTCGCTCTCGCACTCATGCTGGCATATGCGATCTTCTGGCACCTCATTTTTCTCCGCACTCGCGTGCAGACGTATGAGTTGCTACTTACGGAAGCAAATAACCAACATAAGGAAAGCAATGACGAGCAGAAGCCTACTCAATTTCTACGACTCAAATAACTACCCAGTGAACCTTGAATTCATCGTCCGTACGTAAATCAGACGCAATCGTATATGGGCCTAGCCCCCCCCCCCGACAGGACCCGGAGAAGAATTAGCCTGACTCTGACCTCTGCTTTCCTGCCCCTACCCCATTATCTATAACGCCTATCAGGGAGACGTTCTATCGGCTCAGAGTAACAGAACGCACTATTAACAGAATCAATCAATTGATAGATCTCACCTTCAAGCTCAAAGAACTCCATTCGAGGCTGGCGACGTATTGTCAAGCCGACACCTTTCAGAGCCGCGATAACTTGATCTTGGTGAGCCAAAAATCGAAATGAGCCATTCTCCGCCCTGGTCGCGCTACTATTCGAGCTCAAAATACATTTACGTATTTCCTCGAACGCGCGGTTGTATTCAAAAGAAATCGTAGTATCCCCAACCCTAGATTGAGGAAACATCAAGACGTACCAACAATGAGAGTCCACCGACGACTCTCTCAGCATATTCATCCTCCCTACCTCCTTCTCGACATACGATCGAAATAGTGCAAGATGAGAAATGTGATTAGATAACGAATTCGCCCTGACAGTTTCCCTGTAAACCAACAATGCGACAAATATGCCGCCAACTGTTGCAATAGCCACCAGTACTGAGAACGTCAGAGAAATGACACTAATTGCATTCTCGAAGGTCTTCTTAAAGAGATCTACGCATTTGTTTGAGAAACAAAATTCCAGCTCCTTGACGGCCGGATCACCTCGCGTTGCCCAAAAGATAGCTACGGCGACGCATAGCCCCAGCAACAAGACTAGTGCTAAAACCAAAGCAAGCACCAGGATCCGGCCATCTGTCACACTTTTTCTACTCATTATGTTTCGCCGGCCTGACATTGGACATACGAGACCGAATTTCCGCTGCTTCCACTGGAAATCCTCTTGCAAGAACGTTGAGCCGCTCCTGTAGCGTAAAGAATCTCTTGCGATATCCATAGGATAAGCGGCTCGAAACGGCCTCGGCTTCAATTCTCGTTGCTGCCGCCCTAGCCCTGGCAAGATCGGAACTCGACGGCAAGGGCAATATCCTCCTAAGGCGCGCCATCAGATTGGCATGTTGACGGTGCCCTACACGGCTCAACTTATTCACTCGCCCCATGCAACGATTAAAGTCGTGTCTGTAGGAATGCGTTTGCCGGTAGTTCCCTTCAGCCGCTAACATCTCGATGTTCTTCACATTTGCCCGAATTCGCCTAGGCTCATCCTCAAGCAACCTGGGGCTATCGAATGCAACACGAAGCCCGTGAACAACCAAACTCTCGCTCGACGAATAAACGCATTTAGTCTTAAGCCGGTTTACGGGCAGCCCCTTGCTACGAAGCATCTCCGATATTATTTCGTCCGCGTACGAGAAATCGACGCCATCTCTTTTGGACGAAACAGTAATATCGTCCACAAGACGCGTGTAAACCATTCCCTTGCGCCTAAGTCTTTCGACCACACCACCTTCCAAATCGTGCAGACAGAGATTTGCAAGGTAGCTTGAGGTTAATGCACCTTGAACAAGACTACCCTTCCAAGTGCATAGGCGAGTTAATACTTCTGCCACACCCTCCGAAACCTTCAGTACACTTAAAAGTGAATCCTTGACGACTTCGGAATGAACATTATTGTAGAAATCTTTTACGTCAACTTTTAAAATTGACTTTGCCCCAGAATGCACGTTCGCACAGGCAACATAATCTTTACAAACCAAAACACCATCGATCAATTGATTCGGGAGCGAACCATACAGAAAGTGAGGCCAGACTAGAACCGTTGAACTTGCCAAAACTCTCTTATTCAATCGACGCTGAAATCTCCTGAGATCTGGCGAAGGATTGTGCACGACGCGGATTCCATCCGCCTTAGCAACTTCCTTTTGTTGATACCATAAGTCCTGGTCACTCTTCAGTAACTTGAGCAAGTCCTTACGAGAAACATCAAGCGTTCTGCACAAACCGAATATTGAAGAAATTGAACCACTTGAAACCTTCCTTGGAGCAGTATCCATATTAAGTGTAGGCCTAGCCAGTACATTCAATAGCGTTTTGGATCAGGATGTCGCTTTCGTCACCGCCCCTTTAAATCTTGCCATCCACGATCTTTGGCTAGACCTACCGTCACACCGCTCCTCTCGCTCGCGAGAGGGGAGGGGGGAGTACCCCTCCGAACTTGCCCCTACAACTAAGTTGGGACGCCCAAGTTAGGGCTTCTTAAAAGGGTTCGAAACCAATGACTGCTGCGATCGGGCGATTCACCCTAGCGGATCAAATTTAGATCATAAGGATGCGGCATTCAAGCCCCAGCCCGAGAACTTTAATCAGGTCGGCCGACAAAGATGTTTGAATCAAGGTCAGCGATTCCACGTATCCCCAAAAAAAGGGCGGCCAATGGCCGCCCTTTCTAGCCAAATAGCTTATAAATCAAACCCCAACAGGATTAGCCTTCTCCGGATCAATCCCATACTGCTTGATAGCCCGAGCGACATCCTTAGCCGTCATCTTCCCGTCCTTCGCCAGCGCCGCAATGGCCGCATGCGCGATGTAATAACGGTCAACCTCAAAGAAACGACGCAGGTTGGCACGCGTGTCCGAACGACCGAAGCCATCCGTGCCCAGTACCGAATAGGTAGCCGGCACGAAGGCGCGGATCTGGTCGGTGTAGGCGCGCACGTAGTCGGTTGCGGCGATGACCGGGCCCTGGCGGCCTTCCAGCAGCTGGGTGACGTAGGGCTTGCGGGCTTCGGTTTCCGGGTGCAGGCGGTTCCAACGCTCGGCGTCGAAACCATCGCGACGCAGTTCGTTGAAGCTGGGGCAGCTCCAGATGTCGGCGGTGACGCCGAAATCCTTGTCCAGCAGTTCGGCCGCTGCAATGGCCTCGCGCAGGATGGTGCCGCTGCCCAGCAGCTGCACGCGCAGCTCGCCCTTCTTCGGCTTGCCGGCGTCGGTGAGCAGGTACATGCCCTTGATGATGCCTTCGGCAGCGCCTTCCGGCATGGCCGGGTGGGCGTAGTTCTCGTTCATCAGGGTGATGTAGTAGTACTCGTCGATCTGGTCTTCCATCATGGCCTTGGTGCCGTGCTGGAGGATGACGGTTACTTCGAAACCGAAGGTCGGGTCGTAGCTGCGCACGTTCGGAATGCCGCCAGCAACGATATGGCTGAAGCCATCTTCGTGCTGCAGGCCTTCACCGTTCAGCGTGGTGCGGCCGGCGGTGCCGCCGAGCAGGAAGCCGCGGGTACGCATGTCCGCTGCCTGCCAGGCAATGTCGCCGATGCGCTGGAAGCCGAACATCGAGTAGTAGATGTAGAACGGCAGCATCGGCACGTTGCTGACCGAGTAGCTGGTACCGGCCGCCATCCACGAGGACATGGCACCCGGCTCGCTGATGCCCTGCTGCAGCACCTGGCCGCTCTGGTCTTCGCGGTAGTACATGAGCTGGTCGGCGTCGACCGGCTTGTACTTCTGGCCGTACGGGGCGTAGATGCCGATCTGGCGGAACAGGCCTTCCATACCAAAGGTGCGCGCTTCGTCGGCGACGATCGGCACCAGGCGCGGGCCCAGTTCCTTGTCACGCAGGCTGATGTTCAGCGTCTGCACGAAGGCCATGGTGGTGGAATAGGTGCGCTCGCCGGATTCCTTGAGCAGGCGCTCGTAGGTTTCCAGCTTCGGTGCGATGAAGGACTTGTCGGCCTTCTGGCGACGCTGCGGCAGGTAGCCGCCCAGCGCTGCACGACGCTCCTGCAGGTACTTCATTTCCGGCGAATCCGGGCCCGGGTGGTAGAACGGCACCTGGCCGTCCTTGAGCTGCTCGTCGGTAACCGGGATGTTGAAGCGGTCGCGGAAATGGCGGACCGATTCGTCGTCCAGCTTCTTGGTCTGGTGGGTGGGGTTGAGCGCTTCGCCAGCGCTGCCCATGCCGTAGCCCTTGACCGTCTTGGCCAGGATCACGGTCGGCATGCCCTTGGTGTTCACGGCCTGGTGGTAGGCGGCGTACACCTTGTGCGGATCGTGGCCGCCACGGTTCAGGCGCCAGATGTCGTCGTCGGACAGGCCGGCAACCATGGCTGCGGTTTCCGGGTACTTGCCGAAGAAATGCTCGCGCGTATACGCGCCGCCGAAGGCCTTGCAGTTCTGGTATTCGCCGTCGACGGTTTCCATCATCAGCTTCTTCAGGACGCCATTGGTGTCCTTGGCCAGCAGGGCATCCCAGTAACCGCCCCACAGCAGCTTGATCACGTTCCAGCCGCCGCCACGGAACACGCCTTCCAGTTCCTGGATGATCTTGCCATTGCCACGCACCGGGCCATCAAGGCGCTGCAGGTTGCAGTTGACCACGAAGATCAGGTTGTCCAGGCCTTCGCGGCCGGCAAGTGCGATGGCGCCCAGGGTTTCCGGCTCGTCCGACTCGCCGTCGCCGATGAAGCACCACACCTTGCGGTCGCTCTTTTCGATCAGGCCACGGTTTTCCAGGTAACGCAGGAACTGCGCCTGGTAGATGGCAGCCAGCGGGCCCAGGCCCATCGACACGGTCGGGGTCTGCCAGTAATCGGGCATCAGCCACGGGTGCGGGTAGGACGACAGACCGCCGCCATCCACTTCCATGCGGAACTTGTCCAGCTGCTGCTCGCTGATGCGGCCTTCCAGGAAGGAACGCGCATAGATACCCGGGGCGCTGTGGCCCTGGATGAACAGCAGATCGCCCGGGTGGTTGTCGCTCGGCGCGCGCCAGAAGTGGTTGAAGCCCACGTCATAGAGCGTTGCGCCCGATGCGAACGAGGCGATATGGCCGCCCAGGTCACCCGGCTTGCGGTTGGCGCGCACCACGGTGGCCATCGCGTTCCAACGGATGATGGAACGAATGCGCCATTCCAGTTCCGCATTGCCGGGGCTCTTGGCTTCCAGCTGCGGCTCGATGGTGTTGACGTATTCGGTCGTGGGCGAGAACGGCAGGAATGCACCCGAACGACGGGTCAGTTCAACCATGCCTTCCAGCAACTGATGCGCGCGCTCGGGGCCCTCGACATCGATAACGGCCTTCAACGACTCGATCCACTCCTGGGTTTCCAGGGGGTTCGTATCGTTGTTAAGCATCTCGTTCAACCAGTTCATTAGCGCTCCAGTTACTGCACGCACTCGCGCGCTTGTCGTTGTTTTGAATCCCTGAAGTGTAACGCACGCTAGCCCCTCCCAAGCTGGCTACGCACACGTATGGAGGCTTAAAAGCCAGTGTCCGCAAGACATGTGCGACAGGCTTTTCAGGCGATGCGGACATGTTGGGACACTGCGTGTCAGCGGCCGAGGGACAGCGTGGCGCATGCGCATGACTAACTGAGGACGCGGGGGGCACGGCGGTCGTCGAATCAGGCGTCTGGCGTGAACCTGAACGGCCGGCATCGTCCTGGAGTCCAGCGTTGGAAATCCGGAAGTTTTAGATATATCTTTTCGTCAACACAATCGATATATCTAAAACGACATGAAGAACCTCTACTCTCTCCCGCAGCACCTGCCTCCCTCAGAGCGCCCGCACGGCCTCCACACCCACCGGGGTGGCGCCCAGCCGGCAGCCGAAGGCCACGCCCCGCACCGTCGCGGGCATCACCAGCATCATCACGAGCACGGCCGCATCCGTGGCAGCGCCGAAGGCCACGAAGGCCGCCCCGCCCAGCACGGCCATCCGCTGGAAGGCGGGCGCGGTGAGCGCGGCCCACACGGCCGCGGCGGTCACCCCGGGCATCGCGGCGGCGGCGGCCGTGGTGGGCGTGGTGGCGACGGCGGCTCGCGCCGGCCGCTGGGCCGCGGCGACCTGCGCCTGTTACTGCTGGCGCTGATCGAGCAGCAGCCACGCCATGGTTACGAGCTCATCCAACTGATCGGCGAGTTGTTTGATGGCGCCTACGCGCCCAGCCCGGGCGTGGTCTACCCCACCTTGTCCCTGCTGGAAGACATGGAACTGATCGCCGCCGACCAGGAAAACGGCCGCAAGCGCTACGCCATCACCGATGCCGGCCGCGCCCAGGCCGATGCCGAGCGCGAGGCCATCGACGATGCCCAGCAGCGCACCCGTGACAGCGCGCGCCGCATCCGCAAGGCGGCCATCCCGCCGCAGGTGCGCGAGACG
Organism: Stenotrophomonas sp. STEN240; assembly: GCF_056756175.1. Taxonomy (NCBI): domain Bacteria; kingdom Pseudomonadati; phylum Pseudomonadota; class Gammaproteobacteria; order Lysobacterales; family Lysobacteraceae; genus Stenotrophomonas; species Stenotrophomonas sp. STEN240. The sequence goes on from NZ_JBRRBO010000065.1 coordinate 15,781, forward strand.
ATGGAACAACTGCGCGACGCCATCCTCAGCCGCCAGGAAAGCTGGACCGAGCAGGAAATCGCCCGCGTCACGCAGATCCTCGCCGACACGGTTGCGCGGCTTGACCCGCAGGACCGCGCCTGACCGGCGCGGCCAGCTTCATTGATCCAGTCCTGGGCGGTCACCGCCCCGGACAAACCATTTCCCGCAGCCCAGGATTGCCGATGCCTACACATGAAACCCAACTTATCCGCCTCACCCCGCGCTTCCGCCAGCTGCAGGTACTCCGCGTTGAACGGCTTACCCCGAACATGCAGCGCGTTGTTGTTGGCGGCGCCGCACTGGAAGGCTTTGACAGCCGCTCGCCGGATGATCACGTAAAGCTGTTTTTCGCCAATGCCGAGGGCGAATTTGTATTGCCCGAACTCACCGAACAGGGCCCGCGCTACCCGGAAGGCAAGCAACCGTCACCGGCGCGCGATTACACGCCGCGTTTCTACGATGCCGACGCCGGCGAGCTGGTCCTGGATTTCGTGCTGCACGGCGATGGCCCGGCCACCCGTTGGGCGGCCAGTGCCGAGGTAGGCGATGAACTGGTGGTAGCCGGCCCGCGTGGCTCGCACGTGGTGGCTGATGATTTCGACTGCTATGTGCTGATTGGCGATGAGACGGCGTTGCCGGCAATTGCGCGGCGGCTGGAGGAGCTGCCGGAGGGCGCGAATGCCGAAGTGTTCATCGAGATCCCGGAAGAAGGCGATCGGCAGCCGCTGGAGAGCGCAGCGCAGGTGACGGTGTCGTGGTTCGAGCGCAATGGTTTTGATGCGGCCAGCAGCACCTTGCTGGAAGACGCGCTGGTGGACTTCGAGCAGCCCGATGGCGATACGTTCTACTGGATTGCCACGGAGTCCAAGCGTGCGCGGATGATGCGCAAGTTTGTGGAAGGGCATCTGCAGGTGCCGAAGGAGTGGATCCGCGCTACCGGTTATTGGAAGGCGGATCCGAACGAGGCGGAGTGATGCTTGAAGTCTGACCCTTCTCCCTTCGGGAGAAGGTGCCCGAAGGGCGGATGAGGGTGTGGGCGAAGCCCCTGCATGAATGATTTCCAGAGGGCTTCGCCCCCTACCCTCTCCCCCACCCCACTCCCGCCGGGAGAGGGGCTTCCAGCGCTTTCCTTCTCCTCTCGGGAGAAGGTGCCCAGAGGGCGGATGAGGGTGCGGGCGAAGCACCTGCATGAATGATTTCCAGAGGGGCTTCGGCCTTGGGGGGGCCCCCACACCCCACCCCCGGGGGGGGGGGGGGGGGAGAGGGGAACAAAAAAAAAA
>NZ_JBRRBO010000066.1:0-16776 GCF_056756175.1 Stenotrophomonas sp. STEN240
TCGTGCCCCTCCCGTCCGCTCTTTCGTTTTCTCTGAATTCCCCACTCGTATTCTCCCCCCCCACTACCCCTTCCGCCCCTTGCCCCGCCAATCCCACCGACCCGGCCATATTGCGTAGCAACATGCGTCCGCCCCGAGGCTGTGCTAAAAAATGCGCGCCAATCGTTTAGATCGATCCAAATCGACACCCCCACGATCCCCGGCAACGGCAGCCCGGGCAGACGCCAATCAGATCTTGAGCGGACGCACCACCAGGCCCCGGTTTCACTGGTTTTTTAGATCGATACAAGTCAACGTTTCAGCAGACAATTCAATCCAGGAGAGGGAGAGAGTGGAATGAAACAGATCAAACCCAAGCAGGGCCGGGACACCTTGTCCGCCGCCATTGCCGTGGCCTTGTTCGCCGTCGCCGCCGTACCCGGCGTTGCGTTGGCGCAGCAGGCAACTACCACCAGCAGCGCCGATGCCACCACGCTCGACAGCGTCACCGTCACCGGCTACCGCTACGCCATCGAAAAAAGCCTTGAGCAGAAGCGCGACGCCAATGCCGTGGTCGAGGTGATCACCGCCGAAGACGTCGGCAAGTTCCCCGACAAGAACGTGGCCGACGCGCTGCAGCGCGTGCCCGGCGTGATCATCACCCGCGACGGTGGCGAAGGTAAGAACGTCAGCGTGCGCGGCCTGTCCTCGGAGCTGACCCTGACCGAGTTGAACGGCAACTACGTGGCCACCGCCGAATCCAACGGCGACCCGACCCGTTCGTTCAACTACACCCTGCTGCCGTCGAACATGCTGGGCAGCGCCGAGCTGTTCAAGTCGCCGGAAGCGCGCATCGACGAAGGCGGCATCGGCGGCACGGTGATCCTGCACACGCGCCGCCCGCTGGACATGGAAGCCAACACCGGCTTCGTCTCCGTTGAAGGCACCTGGGCCGACACCAGCAAGAAGACCGACGGCCAGCTTTCCGCCTCGTACTCGTGGCACGACAAGGACGAGCGCTTCGGCGTGTTCGTCGGTTACACCGACCAGAAGCGCACTACCCGCACCATGGGCGCCAGCACCGAAGGCTGGTCCTGGTATGGCCGTGACGAAGGTGGCACTGCAGTTGACGTCAAAGGCAACCCCTCCGACTTCAATTCCAACTGGTGGGGCGGTACCGGCTTCTACGACCAGAACGGCAAGTACTACACCGGCTTCATGATGCCGACCTCGGTGAACCTCGACGTCACGGAAGAGGAACGCGAGCGCAAGGGCGGCCAGATAACCCTCCAGTTCAAGCCGCTGGACAACCTCACCCTGACCGCGAACTACTTCCGCTTCGACCTGTCGCAGGACTCCCAGACCCACACCATCAAGGTGCCGGAATGGAACATCGCCCGCTACTGGGGCGATGGCAACTGGGCCGGCGGCCGCCTGCTCGATGGGCTGACCATGGACCCGAGTGGCACCATCGTCACCGGCGCCGACTACAGCAAGCACCCGGGCAAAACGTATTACTGCAAGGAGCCGACGAAGGAAGAGATCGCGGCGGGTCGGCAGCCGGGCGGCTGGGGTTCCGACGACTGTACCGTACCGACTCCGCAGATCACCGGCAGCTACAACCTCGAAAAGGCACTGTCGCAGACCGCTGATTTCTCCGCCGAATGGATCGGCGAGTCGGTCGACATCTCCTTCAAGGGCGGCCGCACCTGGGCCAAGGGTGGCCCGTCGCTGCAGTTCTCGGTGCCGCTCAAGCCGCGCAGCCAGAATGCCGACGGCAGCTGGAACCTGGGCAACCTGGCCAGCTCCTGGAACCTGACCGGCACACCGTCGATGGCGTTCTCGCCGGAACTGATGCAGAACCTGAAAAACGGCATTCTGCAGGTTGACCTTGGCTCCACCGGCTCGTCATGGACCCGCAACACCAACCAGCAGAAATACGCTCAGATCGATACCACCTGGCACAACGACTCCGGCTTCCTGGAATCGCTGCAGTTCGGCGTCAAGTACCGTGACGGCGGCATCCACCGCAGCACTGGTAACAGCTACTGGGCTTGCCCGGGCACCGACGCCAGCGACTACGGCAACCGCTACTGGAACGGCCGCTGCAACGACGTCGCCCAGCAGTTCTCGCCCGACTTCATCTACGGCATGGGCAACCTGGCCGGCGGCATCAATGCAAGCGCGTTCCCGGCCATCAACTACCCGGCCTACATCGCCCATCTGAACAAGACCTACGGGCCGATGCAGACCCGCAACGAGGACAACTTCGTCTACAACGTGGACGAAAAAATCTACTCCACCTACCTGCAGGCCAATTTCCGTACCGAGCGCCTGCGCGGCAACGTCGGCGTGCGCGTGGTCAGCACTCGCCAACACGCCGATTCCACCGACAAGGTCACCTCGTACAACGACTACTTCTTCGACGATGCCAACGGCAACCCGTTGGCCTGCCAAGATACCGATCCGGTGCCGGGTGGCGCGCCCGTTGATACCTACTGCGGCAGCGAAAAATACTGGCGACTCTCGGACGACCAGCAGCGCGAAGAGTCGTTCGCGGTCACCGGCCTGGACCGCAGCTACACCGACGTGCTGCCCAGCTTCAACCTGGCCTATGACCTGACCGACAACCTGCTGCTGCGTGCGGCAGCCTCCAAGGTGATCGCGCGCCCGAGTTACAACAACATCGCCGCTCCGGGCAGCCTGGAGTACTTCAGCCCCGAATACGTCAACGACCGCCGCCTCACCGGTGGCGCCAGTGAACAGGGCTGGTACGGCTCGGGCAGCAACAAGAATCTGGAAGCCTACAAGGCCACCCAGTACGACATCGGCGTGGAGTGGTACTTCCAACCCGGCTCGGTGCTGGGTCTGGGCCTGTTCCGCAAGGACGTCAGCAACTTCTCGGTACCGGTGGTGCAGGACGTAACGCAGAACGTCGGCGGCCAGACCGTGGTGGTACAGAACTACTCCACCACCGCCGGTGGTCGTGATGCGGTATCGCAGGGCCTGGAGTTCTACGCCCAGCACACGCTGGACTTCGGCCTCGGCTTCCAGGCGAACTACACCTGGAACGACACCAACGAAGCGGCGATCACCCTGGAAGACGGCACCGAGATCGGCAAGTCACCGCTGGTTGGCAGCGCCGAGAACCAGGCCAACTTCACCGTGTTCTATGAAGTGGAAAAGCTGCTGCTGCGTGCCTCATGGAACCGTCGCGGTGAAGTGGTGCAGGGCCTGGTCAGCGGCCTGAATCTCTATCAGGAGCCCTACCAGCAGATCGATCTGAACGCCGCCTACAACATCACCCCGGCGTTGAGCCTGAGTGCCTCGGTGTTGAACCTGACCAAGGAAGAGACGCGCACCCATCTGGGCAACGACACCAAGGCGCGCTTCTATTCCAATGGTTATGCAGGCCGTGTGGTCTATTTCGGCGTGAACTGGAAGTTCTAAGACGGTTGTAACCGTGCCCAGCGCACGGAGTTGATGAAAAGCCGCGCTGGCAACAGCGCGGCTTTTTCATTGCAGCAACGCCGCAAGCAGAATGCCTTCCCTTCTCCCGTTGGCGTTGAAGGTGCCCGAAAGGCGGATGGGATGCTGTTGCTGTTGCTGTTGCTGTTGCTGTTGCTGTTGCTGTTGCTGGTGCTGGAGCCGTTGCTGTGGCTGTTGCTTTGGCGTTTGCAGCCACTGCAAAGACCGAAGGAGACCGCCTTCCCTTCTCCCGCCTGCGGGGGAAGGTGCCCGAAGGGCGGATGGGGGGCGCTGTGGCTGTGGCTGTGGCTGTGGCTGTGGCTGCTGCTGTGGCTGTGGCTGCTGCTGCGACTGCGGCTGCTGCTGTTGCTTTGGCTGCTGCCGTTGCTTTGGCGTTTGCAGCCACTGTAAAGACCGAAGGAGGCGCCTTCCCTTCTCCCGCCTGCGGGGGAAGGTGCCCGAAGGGCGGTTGGGGGCGCTTTTGCTTTTGCTTTTGCTTTTGCTTTTGCTTTTGCTGTTGCTGTTGTTTGTGCTTCTACGGCATTTCCGGGCAAAGAAACCACAAGGCAAAGTCAAAAGCTCCCCTCACCCCAACCCCTCTCCCGCAAGCGGGAGAGGGGCTCGCATTCCTGTGCTCCCGCAATTCCTGCATTCCTGCATTCCTGCATTCCTGCGCTTCTCTGCTTCTGCGCTCCCGCATTCCCGCATTCCCGCATTCCCGCATTCCCGCATTCCCGCATTCCCGCATTCAAAAATCCTCGCATCAACTCAAGTCAGCGCCGTCATGACTCCCTTCCGATACGCTGGCCGCTGCTGCAACCGTGCATACCACGCCGCCAAATGCGGCAGCTCCGGGCGTTGGATCGGCATTTCAAACCAGGCGTAGATAAACGACCCCAACGGAATATCGCCCATCGCGAAACGTTCGCCAGACAGCCACGGCTGCTCGGCCAATGCCGCGTCGGCAAGCGTCAGCAGCTCGCCACAGCGCAGCAAGGCCGCTGCGATGCGCGCCTCATCACGGTCCGCCGGCGCGGTGCGCAGCACGCCCCAGAACAGATCACGGAACGCCACCGCGAAACTCGAGGTGGTCCAATCCATCCACTGCTCGCTGCGCGCGCGTTCCACCGGATCTGCCGGATACAGCACGTCCAGCGCATAACGTGCGCTCAGGTAACGGACGATGGCATTGGATTCCCATACCGGCAGGCCATGGTCTTCGATCACCGGCACCAACCCGTTGGGATTCATCGCGCGGTATTCGGCGCTCTGCGTGCCACCAAACGCGCCGCCAACTTCGATGGATTCATACGGCAAGCCGATCTCCTCGGCACACCACAGCACTTTGCGCACATTGCTGGAATTGCGCCGGCCCCAGATCTTCAACATTCAGTCACTCCTTCCATCAGGTTTCATCACGCGCGCCCTTGCGCGGCAGCGCGCGCACCGCCGATGCCTTGCCGGCGCGCTTGACCTCGAACAAACCGGTCGCGGCGATCAGGTCGCTCAACTTGCGATAGCCATAGTTGCGCGAATCAAACGAGGCCCGGTTTGCAATCTGATTGCCTACCGCGCTCAGCAGGGCCCAACCCTGCTCGTCGGCAACCGCATCCACCGCGCCACGCAGCAGGTTGAGCAGGCGCGTATCGCCGCGCAGCTCATTGGCAGTGCGCGGAGTAATCGGTGCTGCAGGTGACTCCGCCGATTCACTGCTTGTCGGCTCGCTACTTGCCGGTTCACTGCTTGTCGCTTCGCTACTCGTTGGTTCGCTGCTTGCCGGTGCGGTGCTGGCGGCCGGCTCGGCCGTCTCCGCTGGCGCATTACCCAGCGCTTCCAGATAGATGAACTTCGAGCAGGCATTGACGAAGGCCAATGGTGTTTTCTGCTGGCCAAAGCCGTACACCTTCAAGCCGTCAGTAAGGATGCGCATCACCAGCGGGGTGAAGTCAGCATCGCTGGAGACAATCGCAAAGCCGTCCAGGTTGCGCGCGTACAGCAGGTCCATCGCATCGACCACCATCGCCATGTCCGAGGCGTTCTTGCCCTTGGAATAGGCGAACTGCTGGATCGGGCGGATCGCGAACTCGTGCAGCACGCTTTCCCAGCCCTTCAACCGCGGGTTCTTCCAGTCACCATAGGCGCGGCGCACGTTGGCCACACCAAAGGCAGCCACTTCCACAAGGATCTCGTCGATCTTCGACGACGGCGCGTTGTCGGCGTCGATCAACAGCGCGATACGCTTTTCAGGCTCAGACACGGGGCAACTCCATGGCGACAAGCTGAGTGCCAGTATCGGTCATCGCTGTTTCAAAGCACATCAATGCGATGATGCCGGCTGACAACCCGCCCCCATGGCCGGTTCACCGGCCCCATCGGAGTACGTCATGCCGCAACACCCGCATCTTGTCGTCGTCGGCGGTGGTTTCGCCGGGCTCTGGGCCAGCCGTGCGCTGGCCGATGCGCCACTGCGCATCACCCTGGTCGACCGCCGCAATCACCATCTGTTCCAGCCCCTGCTCTACCAGGTTGCCACGGCCGGCTTGTCGGCACCGGATATCGCCGCCCCGCTGCGCCATATCCTCGGCAAGCAGCGCAACGTCGAGGTCCGCCTGGGCGAGGTGACCTCCATCGACAAGCACGCCCGGCAACTGCATCTCGGCGACGGCAGCCAGCTCGGCTACGACATGCTGCTGCTCGCCAGCGGCGCCACCCACGCCTATTTCGGCCATGACGAATGGGCCGCCGACGCGCCCGGCCTGAAGACCCTGGATGACGCGCTCTACCTGCGCCGCAAGCTGCTGCTGGCGTTCGAACGCGCCGAGGCCGAATCCGACCCGGCCAAGCGCGCCGCGTGGCTGAGCTTCGCCATCGTCGGCGGCGGCCCTACCGGGGTGGAATTGGCCGGTACCCTGGCCGAAATCGCCCGCCACACGCTGAAGAACGAATTCCGGCACATCAACCCGGCCGATGCCAAGGTGCGGCTGGTGGAAGCCGGCCAACGCGTGCTGTCCTCGTTCCCGGAAACGCTGTCCTTGAAGGCACGCCGCCAGCTGGAAAAACTGGGCGTGGAAGTGCTCACCGGCACTGCGGTCAGCCATATCGACGGACACGGCTTCCAGCTCGGCGACACGCATGTGCCGGCACGCACGGTGGTGTGGGCCGCTGGTGTGGCCGCTTCACCGCTGGCGCGCACGCTGGAGGTGCCGTTGGACCGTGCCGGCCGCGTGCTGGTCGAGCCTGACCTCACCATTCCTGGCCACCCGGAGATCTTCGTCGGCGGTGACCTGGTCGCGCTGACCCAGGCCAATGGCCGGCCGGTTCCCGGTGTTGCGCCAGCGGCCAAGCAGATGGGCAAGTACGTGGCGCAGGTGATCAGCGCCCGCCTTGCCGGCAAGCCAGTGCCTGCCGCGTTCCGTTACAGCGACCAGGGCAACCTGGCCACCATCGGCCGCATGGCGGCCATCGTCCACGTCGGCAAACTGCAGCTGTCAGGCCTGTTGGCGTGGTGGTTCTGGCTGGCAGCGCACGTGTTCTTCCTGATCGGCTTCCGCAACCGGCTGGTGGTGCTGCTGAACTGGGCGGTGGCCTATTGGAGCTACCAGCGCAGCGCGCGCATCATCCTCGGCGATGCCGACGAGGACGATGGCAAGGAGCCGGCAGGCTGAGCCGGCTCACACGGTCAGCTGCCGCCGTTGGCGAACTGTTCGAATACTTCGCGTCCGGTCAGCATCGGCGTCTGGTTGGCCAGGTCGTAGTACGGCGGCTTTTCGTCGATGAAGATCTGGCTGGCCAGCTCGAAGCTGTGATCCTGGAACACGCCGGCCGGTACGAAATACTCGCCGTCCGGCACCAGCCGGTAATACAGGTGCGTACCGCACTGCCCGCAGAAGCCACGCTCGGCCCAGTCCGAGGAGCGGTAGCTTTTCACGGTGTCGCCGAGCACCTGCACCTGGTCATCGCAATGCACCGCGAACAACGGACCGCCGGACCAGCGCCGGCACATGCTGCAGTGGCACAGGCCAATCTCGGAACTGTCGTTGGCGATCACTTCGACAGCACCACACAGGCAGTTTCCTTTCATCGTCAGATCCGGCGCAAAGAGGAATGCCGAATTTACACGGGAAAGCCATGCGCGATCACCTGTAGTGCCGAGCCATGCTCGGCAGGGGCTTTACCGACATCGCCGCTCTTGTAGTGCCGAGCCACGCTCGGCTGGGGTCTTACCGACGACGGTTGGTCCGTGCATGAAGCCCCAGCCGAGCATGGCTCGGCACTACATGGGCCTTATGCTACGGGTAAGGCCCCAGCCGAGCATGGCTCGGCACTACATGGGCCTTACGCTATGGGTAAGGCCCCTGCCGAGCATGGCTCGGCACTACAACGCAAAGGCCCGGGTTTCCCCGGGCCTTTGGCGTTCATCGCTGCGGCCTTGCTCAGGCGGCGAACAATGCCTTCATCTTCTTCAGCGCGTTCGCTTCGATCTGGCGGATGCGCTCGGCCGATACGCCGTACTCATCTGCCAGTTCCTGCAGCGTCACCTTGCTGTCGGCATCCAACCAACGGCGGGCGATGATGTCGCGCGAACGCTGGTCAAGCTTGGACAGGCCTTCACGCAGCAGGCTCAGCTGATTGTCTTCGCTGTCCTCACGCTCGTAGGCCTGCGACGGATCTTCATCGCGTGCGACCAGATACGCAGCCGGCGACGGCGGCGCATGATCGTCGTCGTCATCGGACGGCGCATCGAAACCGATGTCACGGCCGGACAGACGCGATTCCATCTCCATCACTTCACGCTCGGAGACGTTCAGATCCTTGGCAACCGCGCTGACCTCAGCAGCGTTCATCCAGCCCAGACGGGTCTTTGACTTGCGCAGGTTGAAGAACAGCTTGCGCTGCGCCTTGGTCGTGGCGACCTTGACGATGCGCCAGTTCTTGAGGATGAACTCGTGCATCTCGGCACGGATCCAATGCACGGCGAAGGACACCAGGCGCACGCCCATGTCCGGGTCGAAGCGCTTGACCGCCTTCATCAGGCCGATGTTGCCTTCCTGGATCAGGTCGCCCAGCTGCAGGCCGTAGCCGTTGTAACCGCGGGCCACGTGCACCACGAAGCGCAGGTGCGAATGCACCAGCTCACGCGCGGCGTGCAGGTCCTGTTCGTCACGGAAGCGGCGGGCCAGGTCCTGTTCCTCATCGACCGACAGCACCGGGATCTGGTGCACGGCACCGATGTAGGCGTCCAGCGAACCGAGCGCACTGGGAATCGGGAGATTGTTTGCCACAAGGGCAGTGGAGGTGTTCAGGTTCATAGGACCTCATCTTAGCAGTCGAACTATTGGACTGCTCGGTACAGAAAAAGTTCCAGCGTTCTGTTTTTGTCAGCAAACCCAGGGTCAAACCTGAATAGGCGACAGCAACGTAGGCATTCCAAGGACCGCCAAGGTAGCAAAGCCAAGGTCACCGCGATATGACACGGATCAAGGAAATTCAGCTGCCAGCAGGTGCCGGCTGCAGCGCTGCCCGGGCCGGCAAACGCCAGTCAATCCGCGCCTGCCCGCGGCGGGCCAGGTAGTCGTTGGTCTGCGAGAAATGCCGGCAGCCCAGAAAGCCCCGGTGCGCCGACAACGGCGACGGATGCGGGGCCTTCAGCACGCGATGGCGGCCGGTATCGATGACCTTGCCCTTCTGCTGGGCGTAGGCGCCCCACAGCAGGAATACCAGGCCTTCGCGCTCGCGGTTGAGCACATCGACCACATGGTCGGTGAAACCCTCCCAGCCACGCTTCTGATGCGCGCCGGCCTTGCCCTCTTCCACCGTCAACACGGCATTGAGCAGCAGCACGCCCTGCTGCGCCCACGGCAGCAGGCAGCCATGGTCCGGGCGCGGAATGGCGAGGTCGGTCTCAAGCTCTTTATAGATATTGAGCAACGATGGCGGCACCGGCACATCCGGCAGGACCGAAAAACTCAGGCCATGGGCCTGGCCATAGCCGTGGTAAGGGTCCTGCCCCAGCACCACCACCTTTACCTGCTCGAACGGCGTGGCATCGAAGGCGGCGAAAATCTGCGGGCCCGGCGGGAATACATGCGCACCGGCCGCCTTGCGCTTGCGCAGGAAGGCCGACAGCTCACGCATCTCCGGACGCAGCAGCCAGTCGCCGATGCGTGCCTTCCAACTGGGCTCAAGCTGGATCTGGGTACCGTCTTCGCTCACAGCACCACCGCCGGCTGTGCCATGCGCGCCAGCCGCAGCTGGAACAGCACCTTGGTCACCAGCAGACGTTCTTCAATGGGTTTCTGCACCAGATCATTGGCGCCGGACTGCAGCAATGCCGACTGATTGTGCGGGTTGCCATCACCGGTCATCACCAGCACCGGCAGGCGACGCTTGCCATAGGCGAAGTCGACGCGGATGCGTTCAACCACATCGCGGCCACTGAGCTCGCCCTTGAGGGTGACGTCGGTCAGCACCAGATCCACCTGCCGCGTGGTGCGGCCCAGCGATTCGGCGGTGAGCAGCGAAAACGCATCTTCGGCGGTAAGCACGTGCACTACATGCAGGTCATGGCGTTCGAGCATGCGCTTGGTGGCCTCGGCCACCACGCGACTGTCCTCGACGTAAAGCACGGTGGCATTGGCTACCGGCTCGGGCTGCACATAGCCACGGATGAAGGTGGCCAGGGCTTCGTGGCCCAGCGCCTTGTCGAAATAATCGGTGACGTATTCGGTGAAGCGGCGCTGCTCCAGATGTTGCTGGGCATCACCGGAGACCACGATCACCGGCACATAGGCCTGCCCGGCGGTCTCGCGGACGCCACGGGCCAGCGCCAGGCCATCGCCATCGGGCAAGGCCAGCGAGGTGGTGACCAGGTGTACCGGGCCGGCGGCGAGCGCCTCGCGCGCCTCTGCAATGCTGGCGCAGCCCACTACTTCGACATCGGGCAGTTCGCGCTTGAGCACGTCGCTGATCAAACGCCGTACCAGTTTGGATCCATCGACCACCATTACTCGGGGTGCGTCGCTGATCAGGTGCTTGAGCTCGTGCGTGGACATGCGGGCCTCAGGTTTCAGTCGGGCGAGTCTGCCTGAGGAAGTGGCCCGTCACCAGCCATGCCCCCAACCAACCCAGAATCGTGGTGCCTACCAGCACCATGCCCGAATGCAGCAAATCCAGGCCATGCAAGATGAAAGGGCTGCCGTAGCTTTGCGACAGGTTTGCCAACGGTGGCCGCAATGCCAGCCCGCACAGGGCGATCAAGCCCAGCGCCAACGCGCCGGCAGCCAGCCCGTACCACGCGCCCAGGTAGACAAACGGACGGCGGATGAAGCCATCGCTGGCACCGAGCAGCTGCAGTACGCCGATTTCTTCGCGCCGCGCCTGGATATCCAGACGCACGGTATTGCCCACCACCAGCGCCGCGCCCAGCCCCAGCAGTGCCGACAACACCTGCACCAGCCGCGCGCCGAAATTCAGCCAACCATCCAGCCGCTGCCGCCACAGCGCATCGTGTTGGACCAGATCGGCCTGCGGCAGCGCTTCCAGCGATTTGGCCAGGGCCGCGTCATCGCCGTTGGCCGGGGTGACGATCAGCAAGGTCGGCAAGGGGTTCTCGCCCAGCGCATCGATGGCTTCGCCCAGCCCGGCGTTCTGCCGCAGCTCGGCCAGGCCTTCGTCCGGCGTACGCAGCAGCACCTGGCCGACATCGGCGCGTGCACGCAGGCTGGTGACCAGTTCCTGCGCCGCCGCTGCATCGACATCGGTCTTCAGGAACAGATTGATATCGCGCGACTGCTGCACGCTGCCGGCGAAATGTTTGAGGTTGTCCAAGGCGATAGACAACCCCAGCGGCAACGCCAGGGCCAGCGCCATCACCGCCACGGTCAGCGCGGTCGCCCACGGCTTGCGCGCGGCACGGCCAAGGCTGAACACCACGCTGTGCAGATGATGGTTGAGCCAGGTGAACAGCCGCGACGGCGCGGCGCTGCCGGTGTTTTCGGGTTTGCTGCTGCTCATTCGGCCAGATCCTGCGGCGAGATGTCATCGACCAGACGGCCGTGGTCGAGAATCAGCACGCGCTTGCGCATCTGCTTGAGCAGGGCCAGATCATGGCTGACCACCAGCACGCTGGTACCGCGTGCCGGCAGTTCTGCAAACAGGGTCATGATTTCCGCCGCCAGGGTCGGGTCGAGGTTGCCGGTAGGCTCGTCGGCCACCAGCAGTTTGGGCTCGGCGACAATCGCGCGGGCAATGCCGACACGCTGCTGCTCACCGGCTGACAGTTCGCTGGGCAGTGCCTTCTCGCGATGGCCAAGACCCATCCGCTCCAGCACCGAACGCACCCGCTTGCCGGTATCGGCACGGCGGTCGCCGCGCAGGATCAATGGCAGCGCGACGTTTTCGCCGATGCTGCGGTCCACCAGCAGCCGGTGGTCCTGATAGACCGCGCCTACTTCGCGCCGGTGCAGGGCAACCTTGCCGCCCCGCACCTTGAGCAGGTTGCGCTCGCCGAAGATGACCGCGCCACGGCTGGGCCGTTCGCTGAGGTGGATCAACTTGAGCAGGGTGCTCTTGCCGGCACCGGAGTGCCCGGTGACGAACAGCATTTCACCGGCCGCCACTTCAAAGCTGACATCCACCAGCGCCTGGTGGCCGCCGGCGTATTGTTTGCTGACATTGTCAAAACGCAGAACGCTCATCCTGCCGATTATGCAGGAGCGCAGGCAGACTGCGGAGATGCAGGTCACGTGTAATGCCGGATATGCCCTGTAGTGCCGAGCCATGCTCGGCAGGGGCCTTACCGGGAAAGCCTCTGCCCAGCATGGCTCGGCACTACCTTGGCATTGCTTGGAAAGCCCCTGCCGAGCATGGCTCGGCACTACCTTCGCATCTTTGGGGAAGCCCCTGCCGAGCATGGCTCGGCACTACCAACCGCCTTCTGCCTCCCCTTGCAGGGGAGGCTTTCGCAGCGATCAGCTGCCTGACAGCATCCGGCGGATCTTGCGGCCGAGGCGGGTCAGGAACGAATCATTGTCGTTGCCAGCGCGCATCGGCTTGGCCTGTACCTGTACCGGGCCGTTGTTGCTGGCCACTGCCGGTGCTGCACCTTCGGCGCCTTCAACCGGACGGCCATGACGACGGCGACGACGCTTGCGCTGTCCGCGCTCGCCTTCCTCGGCCGGGTTGTTGGCGGCATGCGGCGCACCTTCGGCGGCCGGACGCGGCGGCTTGGGCGTGCCTTCGGCAGTGGCAGCGGCGCCCTCGACGCGCGGTTTGCGGGGCGGACGCGGCTTGCCATCAGCACTGCGCTCACCACGACGTTCGCCAGGCTTGGCGCCGGTGCGACCACCACCACGACGGGCTTCGTCAGCGGCCTTCTGCTCGCGCGCTTCGCGGAAGATGCTGCCAACGCTTTCTTCTTCTTCGCCGGCTTCCAGCGGTGCGCGCTCCGGGCGCGGCAGCGCGGTCAGCACTTCGGCAGTGACCGCTTCAACCGGGATCTTCTGCTCGATGTAAGCCTCGATGTCCGGCAGGCTGATCGCATAGCGCTCGCAGGCGAAGCTGATCGCATCGCCTTCTTCGCCCAGACGCGCGGTACGACCGATGCGGTGCACATAGTCTTCGGCGTCGAACGGCAGATCGTAGTTGTAGACGTACTTGATGCCGTCGATGTGCAGGCCGCGGGCGGCCACATCGGTGGCGACCAGCACTTCCAGCTGGCCCTTCTGGAAGCGGTTGAGCAGGCTCTCACGCTTCTTCTGTGGCACGTCGCCGGACAGCACGCCGACGCGGTAGCCGGCACGTTCCAGCGCGCGCGCAACGCGCTCGACAAACACCTTGGTGTTGACGAACACCATGGTGCGGGCGCCTTCACTGCGCGACAGCAGGCCGATCAGCAGCGGCAGCTTTTCTTCGTCGGCGGGGAAATAGATGCGCTGGCGCACGCGGTCGGCGGTGATGCTTTCGGTCTCCACCACCAGCTTCTGCGGCTCGTTCATGTGTTCGTAGGCCAGCTCCAGCACGCGGTGGCTGAGGGTGGCGCTGAACAGCAGGGTCTGGCGCGTGGTGCGCTCGGGCATGCGCCGCAGCAGGAAGCGGATGTCCTTGATGAAGCCCAGGTCGAACATGCGGTCGGCTTCGTCCAGCACGCAGATTTCGCAGGCGTGCAGCGAAACCACCTTGTGCTGCTTGACGTAGTCGATCAGGCGGCCGGGGGTGGCGATGATCACGTCCACGCCCTGCTGCAGCAGCTCGCGCTGCTTGTCGTAATCCACGCCACCGTAGACCAGCGCGAAGCGCAGGCCGGTGTCGGAGGCGAACTTCATCGCGTCCTTGTGGATCTGGATGGCCAGCTCGCGGGTCGGGGCCAGGATCAGCGCGCGCGGATCCTCCGGCTTTCGGTCAGCCAGCGCCGGGCGGGTGAGCAGGCGGTTGGCGACGGCGACCAGGAAGGCCAGCGTCTTGCCGGTGCCGGTCTGCGCCTGGCCGGCGACATCGCCGCCTGGCAGAGCCACCGGCAAGGTCAGCGCCTGAATGGGGGTGCAGCGAGTGAAACCTGCGCCCTCAAGGCCTGCCAGCAGCGAAGGCTGCAGGTCGAAGGAAGAAAACGTTACGTCGGTTAGCGGTTTGTCGCTCATTGATTTCGTCTTTGTAGTGCCAGCCGGTCAGTGTGGCCGGGCAGCTTGCATCGATTCGGGCACCGTCGCACACTGCGGCCCCTGCGCCGGGTCGCGCGACACCTGGGCCCTGCCCACTGTCCGCGCAATGCCCCAGTTTACCGCAATGCGACGGCCAACCCGGCATGGGCAGTCGCATTGCACCAGGAGACTCCAAGTGAGCGATAAGGTTTTACACGTCGGCGACGCCGACTTCGACAGCGCCGTCCTGCAATCGAGCGAACCGGTCCTGGTGGATTTCTGGGCTGAATGGTGCGGCCCGTGCAAGATGATCTCCCCGGTTTTGGACGAATTGGCTGACGCCTATGACGGCAAGCTGAAGATCGCCAAGGTCAATGTGGACGAAAATCGCGCCACCGCGATCAAGTACCACGTGCGCTCGATCCCGATGCTGCTGCTGTTCAAGGATGGCCAGATCCAGGCCACCCAGATCGGCGCGGTCGGCAAGGGCCAGCTGAGCCAGATGATCGACAAGGCGCTGGTCTGATCCAGCCAGGTCCGGCGGCCCCGTGCCGCCGGCCACCGGG
This sequence comes from Stenotrophomonas sp. STEN240, assembly GCF_056756175.1. Taxonomy (NCBI): domain Bacteria; kingdom Pseudomonadati; phylum Pseudomonadota; class Gammaproteobacteria; order Lysobacterales; family Lysobacteraceae; genus Stenotrophomonas; species Stenotrophomonas sp. STEN240. Next base: position 14,648 of record NZ_JBRRBO010000066.1, read on the forward strand.
CCTGCCATACCGCGGCCCAACAGGGTTCTGCAGGCGCTTGCACCGCCGCGCTTGGCGGTGTTAGTGTCGCTACATCCGGCAGCATTCGCGTGCCGCACCCTCTGGACGGGTTCTCGTCCGGATCATCCCAACCAATTCGCAGCCCCGCAGGGCGCTCGCACGTCTAAGCGAGAGGAATCAAGCACTTGTCCGAGAACACTCCTTCTGAAACCGGGAGCACCGACGCTCCTGTCGAGAAGCGCGTGCGCAAGCCGCGTGTTGCCAAAGCAGTTGAAAGCGCCGACAGCGGTGCCTCTGCTCCCGCACAGCCGGCCCTGCCGTTGCCCGCCGCTCCGGCGCCGGTAGCTGCCGCACCCGCCCCCGCTGCCCCAGCCCCCGTTGCTCCGACCCCTGCGCCTGCCGCGGCGGCGTCCAGCAACGAAGGCCAGGCCTCGTCCGCAAGCTCCGGCGACAACGCGTCGCAGGGCGGCCAGGACGGTGGCGAGAGCAACCAGCGCTACGGCCAGAACAACCAGCAGGGTCAGGGTCAGGGCCAAGGCAACCGCCGCGACCGTTTCCGCAACCGTCGCGACCGTGACCGCAACCGTCCGCGTGACGACAACGGCATGAGCAACGATGGCGGCAACGAGCCGTTCGTACCGCGCTCGATGCCGGGCGTGCCGGAAGGCTTCCCGGTCTATTCGCTGAGCGACCTGAAGCGGATGCCGGCGCAGAAGCTGCTGGAAATCGCCGAGCAGCTGCAGATCTCCGAAGGCGTGGCGCGTGCCCGCAAGCAGGACGTGATCTTCGCCCTGCTCAAGGTGCTGACCCGCCACGGTGACGGCGTCGCCGCCGACGGCGTGCTGGAAATCCTGCCGGACGGCTTCGGCTTCCTGCGCGCGGCCGAGGCCAGCTACCTGGCCGGCCCGGACGACACCTACATCTCGCCCAGCCAGATCCGCCGCTTCAACCTGCGCACCGGCGACCACCTGTCCGGCCGTATCCGCTTCCCGAAGGACGGCGAGCGTTACTTCGCCCTGTCGATCGTGGACACCATCAACGGTGAGCCGATCGAAGCTTCGAAGAACAAGGTGCTGTTCGAAAACCTGACCCCGCTGTTCCCGCGCAAGCGCTTCACGCTTGAGCGCGGCAACGGCTCCTCGGAAGACATCACCGGTCGTATCCTCGACCTGATGGCACCGCAGGGCAAGGGCCAGCGCGCGCTGATCGTCTCGCCGCCGAAGGCGGGTAAGACGATGATGATGCAGCAGATCGCCACGGCCATCACCACCAACCATCCGGAAGTGCACATGATCGTGCTGCTGGTGGATGAGCGCCCGGAAGAAGTGACCGAAATGCAGCGCACCGTGCGCGGCGAAGTGGTCTCCTCAACCTTCGACGAACCGGCAGCGCGTCACGTGCAGGTCGCCGAAATGGTGATCGAGCGTGCCAAGCGCCTGGTCGAGCACAAGAAGGACGTGGTGATCCTGCTCGACTCGATCACCCGTCTGGCCCGCGCCTACAACAACGTCGTACCGAGCTCCGGCAAGGTCCTGACCGGTGGTGTGGACGCCAACGCCCTGCACCGCCCGAAGCGTTTCTTCGGTGCTGCACGTAACGTTGAAGAAGGCGGCTCGCTGACCATCATCGCCACCGCGCTGGTTGAAACCGGCTCGAAGATGGACGAAGTGATCTACGAAGAATTCAAGGGCACCGGCAACAGCGAAGTGCATTTGAACCGTCGCATCACTGAAAAGCGCGTCTACCCGGCCATCGACATCAACCGTTCCGGCACCCGCCGCGAAGACCTGTTGATCGAACCGGAGCTGCTGCAGAAGATCTGGATCCTGCGCAAGCTGCTGCATCCGATGGACGAAATCGCTGCGATGGAGTTCCTGCTGGACAAGATGAAGAACACCAAGTCCAACGACGAGTTCTTCGGCTCGATGAAGCGCTGATTCCGGTTGGAGTTGGCTGCAGACAAAAACCCCGCGAAAGCGGGGTTTTTGTTGTGTGGTGATTGGGCAGGCGATGCGGCCTCACCTCACCTGTAGAGCCGAGCCCAGCACGGCTGAAGCTTTAACCGTAAACCCCCAGCCCAAACAAGCACGGCCCAAAAATTTGGAATTCCCCGTAAGCCCCAACCCACC
>NZ_JBRRBO010000067.1:0-15943 GCF_056756175.1 Stenotrophomonas sp. STEN240
CTTCGCCAAAGGGAGGGCTCAGTCCGTCGAGGCCATTCAATGTGTGGCTCCCGCCCTTGCACCGAAGGTGCAGGGGAGGGCTGGGTAGGGGTGCTTTTCGCTGTAGAGCTGCCGCTACGAACGCAATGAACTCTGCGCGGAGTTCAAAAGCCCCCCTCCCAACCCTCCCCTTGGCTTCGCCAAAGGGAGGGCTCAGTACGTCGAGAGCATGCAGCTTTGCTCCCTCCCTTGCACCGAAGGTGCAGGGGAGGGCTGGGGAGGGGTGCTTTTCGCTGTAACGCTGGCGCTTCGAACGCGGTGGATTCTGCGCGAAGTTCAAAAGCACCCCTCCCAACCCTCCCCTTGGCTTCGCCAAAGGGAGGGCTCAGTACGTCGAGGGCATGCAGCGCATTGCTCCCTCCCTTGCACCGAAGGTGCAGGGGAGGGCTGGGGAGGGGTGCTTTCGCTGTAGCGCTGGCGCTTCGAACGCAACGGATTCTGCACGAAGGTCAAAAGCACCCCTCCCAACCCTCCCCTTGGCTTTGCCAAAGGGAGGGCTTAGTACGTCGCCATAGGGAGGAGGTGAGCACCGAGCCTCATTCTTCTTCGTCGTCGCCCGCGGCTTCCTCGCCGCCACCGGGCAGTTCCAGGAAGGCCCAGAACGCTACGTTGTCTTCGGCCCAGCGCGCTGATGCTTCGGAAAGCACATCCAGCAAGGTATCGAAGTCTGCCGAGCTGCCTTGGCGCAGGTCATCGGCATCGCTGAAAAGCAACGCATAGCCGTTGGCCGGCAGCCATGACAGGTCACGCAGGGCGTCGGACAGGGCATCCCAGTTGCGGCTCCAGCCAGCGGGGAAATCCAACTGCGTACCCATCCGCATCAGCAAGGTGCGCTTGTCGGCGCAGCCTTCCAGGTCGATGCGGCATACGCGCAGGCCGGCATCACGCGCCACCGCTGCCAGCCCGCCAAGGTCGCCATCGCCAACACCGTAAACACCGGCCTGGCTGACGTCTTCCAGTCCCATGTCGAAACCGCTGTCACTCATGGCGTACTCCTGGCGGGAACTTCAAAGCTGCGGAAACTCTCGTAATGGTCATCGGTGTAATACCAGGCATCGGGCGGGTCACCGCCGGTCACGATGCGCTTGGCACCACGATGGTCCAGCCCCGGTGTATCCACCGTGTATTCGCGGTAATAGCCGCGCGGCCGTTGCGGCAGCTGGCGCTCGCGGTTGCCGAAGGTGCTGCCGTCCTGGCGATGCGGATACGGACCGCCGCGCTGGATCAGGGCGATGGTTGCGCGTGCTTCGGCAGGCAGGAACGCAGGTAATGGATCGGCCTGGGTGGCTGAGCTGGACTGTGCCTTGCCTTCTGCCTGCGGAAGGGTGTCAGCTGGGCTGCCAACGCCCAGTGATGGCGCGAACTGCGGCGGCGGTGGCTGCTGCGCCACACGCATGGCCCACAGGCCGGCAACAAGCAGGACTACGGCGATAACCAGAAGGGAAGGCTTGCGCATCAGTAGAGGCGGTCAGTCACGGAAAGGAGAATGATTATCACGCTGCGCGCTGTTTTTTGTTGAACGATTGGTTCATGCGCTGCTTTCGCTGCGTTGGTTCACAGGCCGATAACAATGCCTGCGCGCAGTGCCCGGAAAACGATGATCCCGATGACGGGACAAAGTTTCCTTTACATCGGCCTTGGTAAGTTGAGCGTTCCTGCCTACCATTCACCTCTGCATCTGTATCGCCCGGGTTTTCCGGGCACAGACCCCCAGGCATATACCCAAGGAGATCCGTGATGGCCTATACCCTGCCCAAGCTGCCTTACGCTTACGACGCGCTGGAACCGTACATGGATGCGGCCACGGTCGAGATCCATTACTCCAAGCACCACCAGACCTACGTCAACAACCTCAACGCGCTGGTCGAAGGCACCGAGTACGCCGACCTGCCGATCGATGAGCTGCTGCGCAAGGTCAAGACCCTGCCGGAAAACCTGCAGCAGGGCGTGCGCAACCAGGGTGGCGGCCACGGCAACCACTCGCTGTTCTGGGACGTGATCGGCCCGAACGCCGGTGGCACCCCGAGCGGCGCGCTGGCCAAGGCCATCGACGAACAGCTCGGTGGTTTCGACAAGTTCAAGGAAGCCTTCACCAAGGCTGCACTGACCCAGTTCGGCTCGGGCTGGGCATGGCTGAGCGTCGGCGCTGACAAGAAGCTGCTGGTGGAAAAGAGCTCCAACCAGGAAAGCCCGCTGATGGAAGGCCGTACCCCGGTGCTGACCATCGACGTGTGGGAACACGCGTACTACCTGAAGTTCCAGAACCGCCGCGCCGAGTTCATCGAAACCTTCTACAGCCTGATCAACTGGAAGGAAGTGGAGCGTCGCTACCAGGAAGCAATCGCCTGATTGCAGTGACCTGAGGCGGTGGCCCCAGTGGTCACCGCTACCGCAACAAAGGCCGGGCATTGCCCGGCCTTTGTTGTTTCAGGAACACTCAGCGGCGTACAGCCTGCTTTTTTGTAGGAGCGGCGTAAGCCGCGAAGCTCGGCCTGCTGAAATGCCAGGCATACCAGCGAGCTGACGCCCTACCTGCTTCGCGGCTTACGCCGCTCCTACAGGCAGGAGCTGTGCGCCGCCCATTGCCGTTTCATGGCTGTTCGACGGCAGTGGCCTCAGGAATCCGGGTGATACGCAGCGTCGCCATCATGCCCAGGACTTCCGGCTCGGCCTGCGCCTCGCTGGCAGTCAACTGGATGGGCTGCTGGGTGATATCGGCAAAACTACGCACCTGATACAGCACGTCCATGCCGTGGCCGGCGCCAGCCGCTGGTCGGGCGTCGCCATTCTGGTTCGAGGGATTCCGGCGCGCCGGCTGGTAGCCCGGCAGCTGCCGCACCAGTTCTTCTGTGGGGGCGGCAAAGTCGCCGATGATCAGCGAAGGCAGCCCTTCGGCGGTTGCATCCATCCACGAGCGCAGGTCGGCCGCCTGATGGCCGCGCGACACCGCGGTGTTGTCGGTGGGGCACATGCTGGCCGCATAGATGTTCAGCAGTGCCTGCTGCAGTTGCAGGCGTTGCATGCCGGCGGCGGTGGGGGCTTCATCGCCGTGCAGCAGGGTCACGCCGTCCTGCTGTGCGGTCAGCCGGGTCAGTACCGCGTTGCCGCGGCGTTCGGGCTGGCTGGGACGGTCGGCGCTGATGAAATCGCAGCTGTAATTGAGCCGGGCGCCCAGCCAGCAGGCCGGGTTGGCGCTACCGCGCTGGCGGACATCCTGCACGATGATCACGTCCGGATGCAGCGCCTCCAGCAGCTGGGCGATCCTGTCCCGTTGATCGGCCCAGGTCTGGCTGCTGTCGGGCAGGCGCAGGTTGGCGATCTTGATGACCGGCGCTACCGGCTCGGCCAGTACGCCAAATGACAGGACAAGTAGTCCAAAACAGCCCCAGCGCAGCATTGCAAGGCCTCGTGGTGAGGGACTGTCATGCTAGTACTTTCTGCGTAGAGGGCTTGTGCATGGTTTCGTACTAAGGTTTTACCTCTACAGGCCGTAGGCATTTTACTGATCGGGGGCCGCTCTGGTTCTTGGTGTGATGCGTTACGCTTGCAACCTTTGTATTCACGGATCGCCCTCAGATGACGACCAATCACGTGGCAGCAGCCCCGGACCCCAAGGCAAAGATGCCGCGCCAGATCGGCTACATCATCGGCAACGAAGCGTGCGAGCGCTTCAGCTTCTACGGGATGCGCAACATCCTGGTGCAGTTCCTGATCACCTCGCTGCTGTTGCAGGAGATCACCTCCGAAGGCCGTGCGGGTGAGGCCAAGGACATCATGCACAGCTTCATGATCGGCGTGTATTTCTTCCCGCTGCTCGGTGGCTGGCTGGCCGACCGCTTCTTCGGCAAATACCACACCATTCTCTGGTTCAGCCTGATCTACTGCGCTGGCCACCTCTGCCTGGCCTTGTTCGAGGACAGCCGGCAGGGCTTCTTCCTCGGCCTGGGGCTGATCGCGCTGGGTGCCGGCGGCATCAAGCCGCTGGTGGCCTCGTTCATGGGCGACCAGTTCGACCAGGGCAACAAGCACCTGGCCAAGTTCGTGTTCGACGCCTTCTATTGGATCATCAACTTCGGCTCGCTGTTCGCCTCGCTGCTGATCCCGCTGGCGCTGAAGAACCTTGGTCCGCAATGGGCGTTCGGCATCCCCGGCATCCTGATGTTCGTGGCTACTTTCGTGTTCTGGCTGGGCCGCAAGCGCTATGTGCTGGTGCCGCTGCCGCCCAAGGACCCGCACTCCTTCGCCAATGTGGTGCGTACCGCGCTGCTGGCGCAGGCGCCGGGGCAGGGCCGCATGGGCCTGGTGATAGCCGTGCTGGGCGTGGTGTTGGCGCTGGCCTCGTTCGCGCTGGTGCCCAGCCTGGGCATCGTGATCTGCCTGTGCCTGGCGCTGGTGGCCGTGCTGGCAGGTATTGGCGGCGGCACCATGCTGCAGCTGGACCGCGCCCGTATCGTGCACCCGGAGGCCGCTGTTGAAGGTGTGCGCTCGGTGCTCAAGGTGCTGGTGATCTTCGCCCTGACCACGCCGTTCTTCTCCTTGTTCGACCAGAAGGCCTCGACCTGGGTGCTGCAGGGCCAGCAGATGAGCATGCCGAGCTGGTTCACCGCGTCACAGATGCAGGCGCTCAACCCGCTGCTGGTGATGATCCTGATCCCGTTCAACAACCTGGTGCTTTACCCGGCGCTGCGTCGCTTCGGCTTCGAGCCGACCGCACTGCGGCGGATGACCGCCGGTATCGCCTTCAGTGGCCTGGCCTGGATCGTGGTGGGCTGCATCCAGATGGTGATGGACGGCGGCGACGCCATGTCGATCTTCTGGCAGATCCTGCCGTATGCGCTGCTCACCTTCGGTGAGGTGCTGGTGTCGGCCACCGGCCTGGAATTCGCTTACAGCCAGGCGCCGCCGTCGATGAAGGGGGTGGTGATGAGCTTCTGGAACCTGACCACCACCATCGGTAACCTGTGGGTGCTGCTGTCCAACGCAGCCGTGCGCAACCATGCGGTGACCGACCGCATCGCCAGTACCGGTTTGAGCGAAACGGCCTTCCTGATGTTCTTCTTTGCCGGCTTCGCGTTCATCGCGGCATTGGCATTCGGCATCTATGCGCGCCGTTACAAGATGGTCGACAACTACCGGGCGGTTTGAACATGCAAGGAATCATCACCCTGATCCTGATCGGCATCACCGCGTTGGTGTCGTGGATGGCGTTCAACAACCGCAAGCTGGCGGATCGGCTGATCCTGTGGCCGCCAGCCATCGACAAGCACAAGCAGTACGACCGGCTGGTGACCTACGGGTTCATCCATGCCGACTTCGGGCACCTGTTGTTCAACATGGTCACCCTGTACTTCTTCGGCCGTTCGATCGAGGTCATCATGCTCGGCATCACCGGGCAATGGTGGGTCTACCCGCTGTTCTACCTGGCGGCGCTGGTGGTATCGATCCTGCCGACCTACCTGAAGAACCAGAAGAACCCCAACTACCTGAGCCTGGGGGCATCAGGTGCAGTGTCGGCGGTGTTGTTCGCCTACATCCTGATCGCACCGTGGAAGCTGATCCTGGTGATGTTCATCCCGGCGCCGGCCATCGTCTATGCCGCCTTCTATGTCGGCTACAGCATCTGGATGGACAAGAAGGGCGGGGACAACGTCAACCACAGCGCGCACCTGGCCGGTGCCGCTTTCGGCGTGATGTTCATGCTGATCATGGAGCCGGAGCTGCTGCAGCACTTCCTGCAGAGCCTGATGAACCCCACCTTCCGCTTCTGATCGGCGCAAAGGGCGGGACGGGCTGCGGCCCGGAGGCAACGGCGCCGGCCAACTTCGCCGGCGCTGTATCGCCCACTGCGCTGGCGGAGTGGGCGGGCCGCTGATGCTGGCTCAGGCAGCGTAACTGTCGAGCAGACGCGAGTAGACCTCGCTGTCGATCTTCTTGAATTCCCAACCCGTGGTGTCGCCGGCGACGGTCAGTTGGAACAGACCTTCAAGCAGGGTGGCATCATGGTCGTTGGACGGAATCTGCATCGTGCTGTCATTGTCGAACATGGGGCACCGGGCCTGCTGTCTGTTGTTTGTAGGTATACACAGCAAAAGCCGTGCCAGCTTTTGAGACGCAGATCAGGGTTTGATTGCGCTGGCGCAGTCGGAGACGATGTCGGAAAGTGACGCACAGCGGCGTTCCTGTCTGATCAGGCGTCATCACGTCGCCTTCACCGATCCCTTCGTGTCCTGCAGGAGCCACCATGACCGCAAACAATCCCGCGCCAGCCAGCATCGAGCACGACGCCGCTGCACAGCGGTTCCAGACCCTCGTCGATGGCACGCTTGCGGTCCTGGACTACGAGCGGCGGGACGGGGCCATGGTCATCACCCACACGGTGGTGCCCGAGGCCATCGGCGGCCGCGGCATTGCTGCGCAGTTGACCCGGTTTGCGCTGGATCATGCCCGCGCTGCCGGCTGGAAGGTGGTGCCCGCCTGCAGTTATGCGGCGGTTTTCCTGCAACGCCATGGCGAATACGCGGACCTGCTGGGATAATTGCGCTGGCATGGCCACGCCCGACCGGGCGGCCGCACAAACTTCTAAGGATTGAAAGGGCATGAACAGGTTGGTACGGGGATCGTCTGCCGCAGCGGTATTGCTGTTGGCATTGGCTGGTTGCAAGCAGGAGGAACAGGGTGCGCCGGTCGCACCGGTCGCGGAACCGGTGCAGGCGCCGGTTGCGGCTGCGCCTGCGGCAGCTGATCTGCGCGATGTGATCGAAAACACCCCCAGCTATGTCATCGGTATCAGCTACCCGCCGGCGGCGTCCAAATACCCGGGGCTGGCCAATGCGTTGAGCGACTATGCCGGGCATGCCAAGGCCGACCTGTTGAAGTCGGTGGCCGAGCTGGGCAATGACAAGCCCACCGCGCCCTACGAACTATCGCTCGCCTTCGACATGCTGGTTGAAACGCCGGCTGTGGTGGCGGTGTCTGCCGACGGCAGCAGCTATACCGGTGGTGCCCACGGTCAGCCGCTGGTCGCCCGTTTTGTATGGTTGCCCGAGCAGCAGCAGTTGCTGAAGGCCGATGACCTTATCGCCGATGCCAAGGGCTGGCAGGCGATCAGTGATTTCGCCGAGGACAAGCTGCTGGAGCAAGCCACGGTGCGCGCGCAGAGCGAAGACATGTCGCCGGAGGAGCAGCAGGCGCAGGTCCGCAACCTGTCCAAGATGATCGATGAAGGCACTGCAGCCGACGCCACCAACTTCGGCCAGTTCCAGCCGGTGATGGATGCCGCCGGCAAGATAGCCGCATTGCGTTTCGTGTTCCCGCCGTACCAGGTGGGGCCGTATTCGGATGGCACGCAGACCGTGGATGTCCCGGCTGCGGTGTTGTTGCCGCATGTGGCGGCGGATTACCGGGGGCTGTTCGCGCACCCCTGAAGCACAGGAGGTCAGTGATGGATGCGGGGCTGCAACGACGTGTGGAAGCACTGCTGCAGGAGGCCGACATCACCCCCGGAGGTGATAGGCCGCAGGACCTGGACATCCTTGACCCGCGCTTCTATGCGCGGGTGCTGGCCGACGGCTCGCTGGGCTTGGGCGAGAGTTACATGGAAGGTTGGTGGCAGGCCCATTCGCTCGATGGCCTGCTCACCCACCTGCTGGATGCGCGCCTGGACGAGCGCGTGCATGGCGGTGGGGAGGTCTGGGACGCGCTCAAGGCCAAGCTGTTCAACCTGCAGAGCGGGCAAGGCAGCTACGAAGTTGGCAAGCGCCATTACGACCTCGGCAACGATCTCTACCAGGCAATGCTGGGCAAGCGCCTGGTCTATAGCTGCGGGTACTGGCGCAACGCCGGCAATCTGGATCAGGCGCAGGAAGCCAAACTGGAGTTGATCTGCCGCAAGCTTGGCCTGCGGCCAGGCATGCGTGTGCTGGATATCGGCTGCGGCTGGGGCGAAGCCCTCAAATATGCCGCCGAACGCCATGGCGTACAGGGCGTGGGCGTGACCATTTCACAGGAACAGGCCGGATTCGCCCGCCAGCTGTGCGCTGGCCTGCCGGTGGAGATCCGCCTGCAGGATTACCGTGAGCTGGATGAGCCGTTCGATGCCATCCTCTCGGTGGGCATGTTCGAGCATGTCGGGGTCAAGAATTACCGTCGTTACTTCGAGGTTGCGCGGCGTTGCCTGGGCGATGAAGGCCTGTTCCTGCTGCACAGCATCGGCACCAACATCAGCCGCGACCGCACCGATCCCTGGATCGCCAAGTACATCTTCCCCAACTCGATGCTGCCCTCGGCAGCGCAGATCAGCCATGCAATGGAGGGCCTGTTCGTGCTGGAGGACTGGCACAACTTCGGCACCGACTATGACCGCACCCTGCAGGCCTGGCGCGACAATATCGAAGCCGCCTGGGAGCACCTGGATGCCCGCTATGACGACCACTTCCGGCGCATGTGGCGCTTCTACCTGGCCGCATCCATGGCAACTTTCCGCACCCGTCACTCGCAGCTGTGGCAGTTGGTGTTGTCACCGCGTGGGGTGCGCGGCGGCTATCTGTCAGCGCGCTGAACGTAGAACGCTGTAACTGCAAAACTGTTTTATAAGTTTATATTTCAGTTGTGTATTATTCGCCTCAACCTTGGGTGAGCCGGATGAGCCATGAGCAGTTTCGACGCAACCGAAATACGGATCGACGCTACCTGTGCCCGTTGGCCTGGGTTCCCGCGTGAGCCGGCAGTACTGGTTCGGCTGATCAAAGGCGTCTACAAGGCGGTCCATGACCGCGCCAACAGCGTATTGCGCGAGTTCGAGCTCAGCCACGCCGAGTACAACATCCTGATGATGTTGTACGGCACGCCGACGCGTCCGTTGACGCCATCGGAGCTGGCCGAAGCGGCTACCGAAAAGTCGGCCAACATCACCCGGCTCACCGACCAGCTGTGCAACAAGGGCTTGCTGGAGCGGATTCCGGACAGCAGCGACAGGCGCAAGCTGGGCCTGCACCTGACCGCGGATGGCGTGGCCTGCGTACAGAAGCTGCTGCCGAAGATGGCCGAGCTGCTGGTCATGCAGACGCAGGGCCTGGACGAGGGCGAGCAGCACCAGCTTGAGGCCCTGCTGAAAAAGATGCTGACCGGCATCGAGGCCAATTGAGCTCGCCATGTCTGCCACTTCAACATCGGTAAACGCACCCGCCACGGCAGCGCCCTGGCATGCGGGCATGGGCGCGTTCCTCAAGGGCGAGGGTGATACCTGGCTGTTCGTACTGCGGACCACCGTGGCCTTCTTTCTGACCGGTTGGTTGGCAATGCGTTTCCAGCTGCCACAGCCGGGCACGGCGATGATGACCACGGTGATCGTGATGCACCGGCAGAGCGGCATGGTGCTGGCCAAGGCGTTCTACCGGGTGCTGGGCACCCTGGTCGGGGCCGCGGCCGCGTTGCTGATCGTGGGCCTGTTCCCGCAGCAGCGTGAGCCCTTCCTGGTGCTGATGGCGCTGTGGATTGCTGGCTGTACGGCCGGGGCCACCTTGCACCGCAACTTCAAGTCCTACGCGTTCGTGCTGGCCGGCTATACCGCCGCGATCATCGCCTTGCCGGTCATCTCCAGCCATCCCGGGCAGATCTTCGATTCGGCGGTGGCGCGTATCAGCGAGGTGTTGCTCGGCCTGCTGGTGACCGCGGTGATCAGCGACACGATATTCCCGGTGCGCCTGCGCGATACCCTGCGCGCAGCGGTCAGCAGCCAGTACGAAAATTTCCTTGGTTTCATGCGCGGGGCACTGCTCGGCGAGGTGGCACGCGAGCGCATGGAGCAGGCCCATCTGCGCGTGGTGCGTGATGCAGTCGCGCTGGAAGACCTGCGCAGTTCGGTGATTTTCGAAGACCCCGAGGCGCGCGCGCGCAGCGCCCACCTGCAGCGTTTCAATCAGCGCTTCATGGCCGCGTCCACCACCTTCCAGTCACTGCACCATCTGATCAACCGCTTGCTGCGGCAGCCGGATCCCACAGCGGGGCGCGCCTTGCAGGCGTTGTACCAGCCCTTGGGCGTGGCCCTGCAGGCCAGCGCGCAGCAGCCCGGACAACTTGCCGCACAGGTCCACGAAGTGCGCTCAGGCCTGCGCACGCGTGCAGCGCAGCTGCGACAGGAACTGATGGACGCGTCCCAGGCCGAGGACTTTGCCGTGGGCGTCGAGCTGCTGCGGCGTTTCGTCAAGGAACTTGAGCAGTATGTGCATGCACGCGGCCAGCTGACCCTGCAGGTTGCGCCGACCCAGGACGATGCGCGTGCACATTTCATCCGCGGCAACGACTACGCCGGTGCTGCGGTGGCCTTCACCCGCACCGCCATCACGATGTTGCTGCTGGGCGCGCTTTGGGCTGCCAGTGGCTGGGCGATGGCGGTCAACGTGATGCTGCTGGCGACCATATTTTCCGGCTTGTTCGCCACCGTCCCCAATGCGGCGCGGATGACCGGCAAGGTCGCTTGGGGCTATTTGTTGGGCGTGTTGGCGGCCTATGTCTGCGACTACATGGTATTGACCCGGATGGAGGGCTTTACCTTGTTTGCCGCCGGGCTGCTGCCGTTCTTCCTGGTCGGGCCCTATATGGTCAGCCGGCCCAAGCTGTCGGTGTTCGGGTTGGGTTACACCATGGGCCTGGTCAACATCCTGGCCATCACCAGCCTGCACGCATTCGATCCGCTGCGGTTTTTCAATGAAGGTACCTCGCATATGTTCGCGATGGGCGCGGCGGTGTTGAGCTTTGCGCTGATGCCGCCGCTGGTGGGCACGGCATGGCTGCGGCGGCGCCAGATGGCTGGCCTGCGGGCGCAGGTACGCTTGGCCGCGCTGGCGCCGCTGCCCGGCCTGCAGCATCGTTTTGAGAGCAGCAACAGCGACCTGCTGCATCAGATTGTCGCGCACACCGCACCGGGCAGTGCCGAATCCAGCGAGCAGCTGGCCTGGGCGCTGGCGGTCAATGAAACCGGTCGTGCATTGATCCATCTACGCCACGACGTGGCGCATGAGCCAGCGTCGACGCAATTGCATCAGCATGTGGATGCGGTGGTGCTGGCCTTGTCGGACTTCTTCGCGCTACCCACTGCGCACGGATGGACGCGGGCTGAGCAAGCGCTGGAGGCGGCGGTGGTGCTTGCCCGAGCGCAGGCCGGGGAGCGTGGGGTAGCGGCGCGCGCGTTGCTGCATCTGCGCCTGGTGCGTTTGGCGATGGTGGACGACCACTCAGTGATGGCGGCCTACATCACCCCGTCCGAGCCGACCAGGGAGAGCGCTGTCCATGCCCATTGAAATCGCATTTGCAGGAACCCTGTTTCCTGGCCTGCTGTTGTTGTTCCTGCTTGTCTGCGTCCTGGTGTGGGCGCTGGACACGCTGGCCGGGCGTCGCGGCTGGTACCGCAATGTCTGGCATCCGGCGCTGTTCCGTACCGCGATCTTCATCTGTCTGTTTGGTGGCTTCGGCCTGCTGCTGTTCTGAGAACTCCCCATGTCCCCCAAAGTTCAATCCATTCTTCGTTTCTCCATCACTGCCGTGGTGGTGGTGATTGCCGCCTTGATCGCGATGGCGATGTGGCGCCATTACATGTATTCACCGTGGACTCGCGAAGGCCGCCTGCGTGCCGAAGTTGTGCGGGTGGCGCCGGATGTATCCGGCCCGGTGAGCGCGGTTGCGGTGCGAGACAATCAGTTGGTCAAGCGCGGTGATGTGCTTTACCAGATTGATCCGGCGCGCTACCAGAACGCTTTGAACCAGGCGCGCGGCAATCTGGCCGCCGCCCAGGCTTCGGCGCGTGCGGCCGGAGCGAGTATCCAGGTTGCGGCCGCCGGTGCAGCGCAGCAGAGCGCGAACGCCAGCCGTTACGAGCAGCAATACGAGCGCCGCCAGCGCATTACCGGCAGCTTGATTTCCGAAGAATCACGCACTGATGCGTTCAGTGCGGCGCAGGCAGCGCGTGCCGGCGTGGCGCAGGCGCAGGCCAGCCGCCAGCAGGCCAGTGCCTCGCAGCAGCAGGCGTTGGCGGCGGTAGAGCAGGCGCAGGCGGCGCTGGATACGGCAGAGTTGAATCTGGAGCGCACCCAGGTGCGTGCGCCGGTGGCTGGTTACGTCACCAATCTGGAAGTGCGCCAAGGCGATTACGCTACAGCCGGTGCGGCCAAGCTGGCGGTGATCGATACCGATTCCTTCTGGGTCTATGGCTATTTTGAAGAGACCAAGCTGGCGCAGCTGCATGTGGGTGACGGCACCCGCGTGCAGCTGATGAGCGGGCAGGAGCTGCATGGCCATATCGAAAGCATTTCGCACGGCATCACCGATGCAGACAGCCCAACCGGCAGCGATCTGTTGGCCAACGTGAACCCGACGTACAACTGGGTGCGGCTGGCGCAGCGTATTCCGGTGCGGATCAAGCTCGATGCTGGCTCGTTTGCGAAGGGAGTTGTGCTGGCCAATGGCATGACCGCTACGGTGATTGTCGAGGCTGGGCGGTAGGAATTGGTTGAATCGGTTGCTGACGTGGGGCGGCCTAGCGGCTGAAGCGTAAAGCCAAGGCACAGAGCCAAGGTACAGAGCCAAGACGCAGAGCCAAGACGCAGAGCCAAGACGCAGAGCCAAGACACAGAGCCAAGACACAGAGCCAAGGCACAGAGCCCCCTCATCCGCCCCTCGGGCACCTTCTCCCGCAGGCGGGAGAAGGGAGGTGTTCGGCATTGCGCGGGTCTGAAGCATTGCTTGCGCGCGGGCATTCCGCGGCAAGCCAAAAGCGCAAGGAAAGCCAGCTTTCCCTTCTCCCGCTTGCGGGAGAAGGTGCCCGGAGGGCGGATGAGGGGGCTTTTGACTCAGCCCAGCCCAGCAAAAGAAAACGCCCGGCAAAGCCGGGCGTTTTCTTTCCATCAAAACCAGCAACCGCTTACTTGGCAGCAGCACCGGTGGTCAGGCCACGCTTTTCCAGCAGCGGCTCGATCTGCGGCTCATGGCCGGCGAAGTTGTGGAACAGCTCCATCGCATCGACGCTGCCGCCCTTGGACAGCAGGGTCTGGCGGAAATGGTCGCCATTGGCGCGCGTCAGGCCGCCATTCTCGCGGAACCACTTCTGGGTGTTGGCATCCAGCACTTCCGACCAGATGTAGGCGTAGTAGCCAGCCGAATAGCCGCCCATGATGTGGCTGAAGTACGGGGTCTTGTAGCGCGGCGGGACCGGCGCGTAATAGATGCCGTCCTTGACCAGTGCTTCGTGCTCGAACTTCATCACGTCCTTCGGTGCCGGGATCTGGCCAACCCCAATCTGGTGCCAGCTCTGGTCCAGCATCGCTGCGCCCAGGTATTCGGTGGTGGCGAAGCCCTGGTTGAACTTGGAGGCTGCAATCACCTTGTCCAGCAGCGCCTGCGGCATCGCCGAACCGTTCTGGTAGTGCTTGGCGTAGTTGGCGAGGATGGTCGGCTCGTCGGACCACATCTCGTTCACCTGCGAGGGGAACTCGACGAAGTCACGCGGCACCGCGGTGCCGGCGAAGTACGGGTACTTCACGTCCGAGAACATGCCGTGCAGGGCGTGGCCGAACTCGTGGAAGGTGGTGGTCACTTCGTCCCAGGTCAGCAGGGTTGGCTTGCCGGCCGGCGGCTTGGGGATGTTGAGGTGGTTGGCAACCACCGGCTTGTCACCGGTCAGGCCCGACTGCGACACATAGGCGTTCATCCACGCACCGCCACGCTTGGACTCGCGTGCATACGGATCGAAGATGAAGATGGCCAGCTGGCTGCCATCGGCGTCGAACACGTCATAGACGGTGACGTCGTCGTGGTAGACCGGCAGGTCGGTGCGCTGCTTGAAGCTCAGGCCGAATTCCTTGCCGGCGGCGAAGAACACGCCGTTCTCCAGCACGTTCTTCAGCTCGAAGTAGGGCTTGAGCTGCGACTCGTCGAAGTTGTACTTGGCCTGGCGCACCTTCTCGCTGTAGAAGGCCCAGTCCCACGGCTGCAGTTCGAACGTCGGCTTGCCGGCGGCTTTCTGCTCGCTGTCGATCATCGCCTGCAGGTCGGCGGCTTCGCGCTTGGCGTTGGTAACGGCAGCCGGGGCCAGCTGGCCGAGCATCGCGTTGACTGCTTCCGGGGTCTTGGCGGTCTGGTTGCCCAGCGAATAGGTAGCGAAGTTCGGGAAGCCCATCAGTGCGGCCTTCTCGGCACGCAGGGTCATGATGCGCGACACCAGTGCGGTGTTGTCGTACTCGCCACCCTTGCTGCCACGCGAGATCGAGGCTTCATAGATCTTCTGGCGCAGTTCGCGGTTGGCCAGGTTGGTCAGCGGCGGCTGGCCGGTGGTGTTGAGCAGGGCGATGACGTACTTGCCATCCAGCTTGCGGGCCTTGGCGGCCTCGGCAGCGGCGGCGATCTGCTCGGCCGACAGGCCGTCCAGCTGCTTGACGTCGTCAACCACGATGAAGGAGGCGTTGACCTCGGCCAGCACGTTCTGGCTGAACTTGGTGCCCAGGTTGGCCAGCTCGGCGTTCATCGCCTTCAGCTTGGCCTTGTCGGCGTCGCCCAGCTTGGCGCCGGCGCGGACGAAGTTGTCGTAATACTTTTCAACCAGGCGCAGGCTCTCGGCGTCCAGGCCCAGCTTGGCGCGGTTGTTGTAGAGGGTCTCGATGCGCGCGAACAGCTTGCCGTTGAGGTTGATGGCATCGCTGTGTGCGGCGAACTTGGCCGAGTAGTCGCCCTGCAGCTTCTTGCGCGCGTCGTTGGTGTCGGCACCGATCAGCGAGAAGAACACGGTGGTGGCGCGGTCGAGCACGGCACCGCTGTTTTCCAGCGCGATCAAGGTGTTTTCAAAGGTGGGCGCGGCCGGGTTGTTGGCGATCGCTTCCACTTCCTGCAGCTGCTGCGCCATGCCGGCGTCGAAGGCCGGCGCGAAGTCGGCGTCCTTGATCTTGTCGAACTGCGGGTAGTGCAGCGGCAGCGGGCTTTCTGCGAAGAACGGATTGGCCTGCTGGGCCGATTGGGTGGTCGCAGCGGTTGCGGCCTGGCTGTAAGCCGGCAGGGCAAGACCCAGGGTCGCGGCAAGGGCGAGGGCGAGACGGGTGTTCAAGGCGGAAACTCCGGTAAAAAGACTGATCTTTCAGGGTACCTGCCGGCGGGCCCGCACGGGTGTGTCGAATGGCATGGTTGCGCTGAAAGGCCACATCTTGCATGCCGTTGGCGCCGTGATGGCGTACGCTGGCTGTCTTGACTGGAGCTGCGCAATGCCCAATGCATTTGATTTCGAGCTGCCTGCGCTGGACGGCCAGCCGCTGCCGCTGGCAACGTTTGACGGCAAGGTACTGCTGATCGTCAACACCGCCTCCAAATGCGGTTTCACCCCGCAGTACCAAGGCCTAGAGCAGCTGTGGCAGAAGCTGGGGCCGCAGGGCCTGGTGGTGCTGGGCTGCCCCTGTGACCAGTTCGGCCATCAGGAGCCGGGCGATGCCGACGCCATCCAGGCGTTCTGCAATCTCAATTACGGGGTCAGTTTCCCGATGTCGGCCAAGCTCAAGGTCAACGGCGCCGACGCCGACCCGCTATGGCAGTGGCTGCAGCGGCAGAAGCGCGGCGCGCTGGGCATCGCCGCGATCAAATGGAATTTCAGCAAGTTCCTGATCGGCCGCAACGGCCAGGTGATCGCGCGCTATGCACCCACCGCGCGTCCGGAGGCGCTGGAAGCGGATATCAAGGCGGCGCTGTAAGCGTCGTCATGTGGGAGCGGCGTAAGCCGCGAAGCTCGCAGAACAGCCCAACTTAGCGGCAACACCAGCTTCGCGGCTTACGCCCCTCCCACAAATCATATTATTTCTAGACGAACGCCCGCGCGAAAACCTATTGGCCTGCCGTGCCTAAGCGGGTTGTTGCGGGAAAGCCCCGGGCCTCAAGC
>NZ_JBRRBO010000068.1:0-15488 GCF_056756175.1 Stenotrophomonas sp. STEN240
CCGCTCCTACAGCTCTCGAAGCCCCGTGGCGGCATAAGCCAGCCAACTTTGTAGGAGCGGCGTAAGCCGCGAAGCTGACAACAATGAAGCTGCAGGGCTTTCCATCCTTGCCGCTGGCAAAGGGCGGCATTCGGGCTAGAGCGCGAGCCTGGCATCGCGTCAGCTGCTCTATGTCCGGCTTCGCGGCTTACGCCGCTCCTACAATCCACAACCGCGCAACCCGCAACCCCACAACGGCTACAAACGCCGCATAGCAGAAGGCCACCGCATGCGGTGGCCCTCTGGTTACATCAGTTGCGGTGTGGATTACTTGGCTGGCTCGAGCTTGATCCAGTCCAGCGTCCACATGTTGGGGCGGGTGTCGCCGGTGAAGCGTACGCACAGGTCGCCGCGGCTTGCCGGGGCGCTGATGGCGGCGTCCAGCTCCAGGAATCCGTCGGCATTCGGCTCGGCCGGCAGCGGCACCGAGGCCAGCGGCTTGCCGTCGCAGTTGGCCAGGATCTCCATTTCGCCGTGTGCAGTACGCGCCGGCGCGAACTTGCGCGACGGCTCATCGTGCGCCAGCTGGAAGTTGTACGGAATACGCCCGGCACGCACCTTGATGCGGGTGATGTCCGAAAGATCCACGTCGCTCCACAACCAGCACGGGTTGAAGATGTTGACGTTGAACACTTCGCGCTCGCCTTCGGCCGGGCCGTCGTCTTCCAGGCGCAGCAGCAGCTTGCCGCCATTCGGGCACAGGCCGAGCTGGGTGTCCTCACGGACCAGCAGCGAGGCAGCATCCAGCTTGAAGGTAGTGGCGGCAGCCAGCGGCTTGCCATCGTAGAACGCCGCGGTCTGTACCTGCACCGGCACCTTCAGCTGCAGCGGCTGTGCGTACAGCGGCGAATTGGCGCTGACCGCGCTGCCGTCCAGCGTGTAATGCACCGGGTAACCGAGCGGATTGTTCAAGCTCACCTGTACGGCGCCCGTGCGGTGCTCGCCCTTGTCCTGCATGTCCACCTGGAACGGCGTCTTCGCATAGGCGATGTTCATCGCCTGGTAGCGCTGCAGCTGGCGCGGCAGGCGCTGCAGGAAGTTGCTGAAGTTACGCTTGTTCTGCGGGCTCCAGCCGGTTTCAGCCACTGCGGCCAGGCGCGGGAACAGGTTGTGTTCCAGGTTCTGGTCGTTGCGGGTGTGCTCGTTGAACATATTGGCCTGCAGGCCAAGGATGTGCGAGCGCTTGTCGGCAGCAAGTTCGGCCGGCACCGGTTCGAACTCGTAGGTCTTCTGCAGGGTAATGGTGGTCGGGCGGCCCGGCGGCTCGTTCGGCGACTCGGTCTGCAGGTAGTCCATGTACATGTGGGTGACCGGCGACATCACCACGTCGTGGCCTTCGCTGGCGGCCTTGAGCCCGCCTTCGGTGCCGCGCCAGGACATCACCGTCGCTTCCGGTGGCAGGCCGCCTTCGAGGATTTCATCCCAGCCGATCAGGCGACGATCATGCTGCTCCAGGAATTTCTCCAGGCGCTTGATGATGTGGCTCTGCATTTCCATTTCATCCTTGGCGCCCAGCTCACGCATGCGCTCCTGCACGCGCTTGGAGGCGATCCACTGGTCCTTGACCGCTTCATCGCCGCCAACATGCACGTACTTGGACGGGAACATCTCAATCACTTCTTCCAGCACGTTTTCCAGGAACTGGAAGGTGCTTTCCTCGGTGTTGAACAGGTTCGGGAACACGCCCCACTGGTTGTCGATGACCAGCTTCTGATCGGTGGTGCCCAGCTCCGGATAGGCGACGATGGCGGCGGTGGCATGGCCGGGCACATCGATCTCCGGGATCACCTGGATATGGCGCTCGGCAGCATAGGCGATGATTTCGCGGATCTGTTCCTGCGTGTAGTAGCCGCAGTACTGGCGCGCCTCGCCGGTGGCAGCGTTGCGGCCGGCATCACCCAGCGGCACGCGGCAGCTGCCCGCTTCGGTCAGCTTCGGGTAACGCTTGATCTCCATGCGCCAGCCCTGGTCATCGGTGAGATGCCAGTGGAAGGTATTGAGCTTGTGCTGCGCCATCGCATCAAGCAGCTTCTTGATCTCGTCCATGCTCTGGAAGTGGCGTGCCGAGTCCAGCATGAAGCCACGCCAGGGGAAGCGCGGGGTATCGGCGATGGTGGCGGCGGCAACCTGGCCGGGTGTATTGCCGGTGAGCAGCTGCGCGGCGGTGACCGCACCGTAGAACAGGCCGACGTCATCACCGGCGCTGATATCGATGCCGGTGTTGGAAACCTTCAGTGCATAGCCTTCGGCGGTGTTGGTCGCGGAAGGATCCAGGCGGAAACGGATCTGCGCCTTGCCTGCGCTGTCGGCAACGGCCAGGGCTGGGCCGCCATTCTGCTTGAGCAGGGTCACGAACTGCGCGGCGGCGCGGCGCGCGGCCTCGTCGTTGCCGCCGACGCGGGCGGAGCTGCTCAACACGAAGTCCTTGCCGCCATCAGCCTGGTAGCTGGCGGGCAGGGGGACAAGCGAAGGGGCGGAGGTGGTGTCGGCGGCCTGTACCTGCAGGGCGGACATGCCCAGCAATACGCAACTGCTGAGCCACGGCGCGCGGCTGCGCTTGTGGAAGGACTTCGTCATGGGCGGAGCTCCTGTTTGTGCTTGGGCGGCAGTGTGTAGCGCCGCATCGATCTTGTGTAGTGCCGAGCCGTGCTCGGCAAAGCTGTGGCTTTCTGTAGTGCCGAGCCATGCTCGGCATTGGTTTCGTTTGGCAATGCGTGCTTTGCCGAGCATGGCTCGGCACTACAACGGCGAGGGCATTGCCTGACATGGCTCGGTATTACATGAAGGCAAAAAAAACCGGGCCCGGAATGATCCAGGCCCGGCGGGTCACGCTATCCGGTGATGTTGCGTGCCGGGATGGATCAGAACTTGAAGCGAGCGTTGAAGTAGTACTGACGACCGTTGTTGTAGAACGCAACCGGAATGGCCGAGCTCTGGTAGTACTTGTAGGTCGGGTCGTTGAGGTTCAGCGCGTCCAGGCTGAAGCTCAGCCAATCGGTGGCCTTGTAGTTCAGCGAGACCGCCACGGTGCCGAAGGAATCCTGGTAGTACGGATTCACCGAGGACAGACCGATCAGGAACGACGAACGGTAGGTGTAGCCGACGCGGGCACCGAAGGTGTCGTTCTCGAAGTAGGCACCCACGTTGTAGGTGTCCTTCGAGTTGCCGAGCAGAGCATTGCTACCGTCTGCCCAGGTGTGCGACGTGCTGCCATCGGAGTAGGTGTAGTTGGCGTCGATGCCGAAGTTCTCGCCGATCGGCTGCTGGTAAGCCACTTCGAAGCCCTGCACCTGCGCGTTGGCGTTGGTCGGCAGCGAGATCTCGTACTGCTCCAGCTGGCCGGTGAGCTCGCTGAACAGCATCTGCTTCTCGGTGCCGTAGGCCACGTAGTCCTTCATGTTCATCGAGAACGCGCCGAACGACAGCAGGCCGCGCGGCATGAAGTACCACTCCAGGTTGGCGTCGAAGTTGGTGGAGACCACCGGCTTCAGGTTCGGGTTGCCGGCCGAACCGGTCTTGTCCAGATCGGAGCCGGATGCCGAGGCACCCAGTGCCGAGTAGTCCGGCAGGGTCTGGGTCTGCGACGCGGCGACGCGGAACACCAGGTTCTCAGCCAGGTCGAACTTGAAGTTCGCGCTGGGCAGCAGGCGGCGGTCGGAGTTGCTGTTGTTTACGATGTTCCAGCCGCCCCAAACCGGGCAGGCCCAGCCGCACACCGGGCCCGGGCCCTGGGCAAACAAGCTGCTCACGTCCGCATTGGCGATATCGGACACCGCGCGGTAGCTCATGATGTCCTGCTTGATGCTGACATAACGCAGGCCAACGTTACCGGCCCAGTTCTCGCCGGTGAAGTTGGCCTGGATGTAAGCAGCCAGGTTCTTCTCTTCGACCTTCCATTCCGAGCCGTAGTTGCGGCGGCCGTTCGGGCCGTCGTCGTTGGACAGCCAGGTGGAGTTGTTGGTGATGGCGTTCTTCAGCGCGCCCGGGGTGTAGTACCACAGGTTGCGCGGGAAGTTGCCACCGATGCCGCTGGCGAAGCCGCTCGGGTAGTTGGCGGTGGCACCGTTCTGCAGCTCCGACCAGATATCGCCCGGGCTGGCGCCTTCCGGCGACATGGCTTCACGGCTGTGCTTGGCATAGCGCAGGCCGAAGTCCAGCGAGCTCAGCATGCCGGTATCCATGTACTGGTTGAAGTCGAGCGTTGCCCACTTCTCCTTGTCCTCGGCGATGATCTGCTGGTTGCCCCAGGTGCCGAAGCTGGTGACGCCGGCCGGGCTCAGGTCGCCGCCCAGGCTCCAATCGGTTGGCGAGCCTTTGCCGTGGGTGGTCCAGCTGGCGCCGCCGCCATTGGCGAGGGTGACCTCGGCGATGTACTGGCGGGCGGTCTTGCCTTCGCCCTTGGTGCTGCCTGCCTGGAACTTCGAAGACAGGCTGTCATTGATCTGCCAATCCGCGTCGAAGGTGATGTAGTTGGTCTTGGCCGACGACTCGCGGTAGATCATGTCGTAGACACCGTAGTTGGTGCCCGGCACGCCCGCGTAGGTGACGTCGGTGAGCACGCCGTCCTTGACCACATAACCGGGCTGCGGTGCCTGCGAATTGGCGAAGTTGCCGCCCCACAGCATGAAGTTGCGGTTGTAGTTGTTGGCGTCGAGCTTGGAGCTGAAGCCGCTCACGCCAAGGGTCAGGTCATCGCTGGGCTTGAACTGGATCTCGACCAGGCCGCCCTTGCGCTCGCGGGTCTGTTCGAACAGCGTCGAGCCAAGCAGGCTCGGGGCCCACACGTCGACCAGGTCAGGATTGCTCTGGCCCAGGGCGTTGACAGTGCCATCGCTATTGCGGCCCATCTTGAACCAACCGCCCGGGAACTCCTGGGCTTCACGGCGCAGCTCACGCTTCTGGCTGAAGCCCTGGACCATCACGCCGAAGGTGCCGTCGTCGTTCTTGTAGTTGAACAGGGCAGACAGCTGCGGGTCGTTGGATTTGGCCTGGTCCGAGCGCACTGCACCGATGGATGCTTCGGCGGTGAACTGCTTGGAGAACTCCAGCGGCTTGCGGGTGATGATGTTGATGGTACCGGTGGTGCCACCGTCCATCAGCTTGGCCTGCGAGGACTTGTTCACTTCCACCGAGCTGACCAGCTCCGACGGCAGCAGCGAGTAGCTGACGCTGCGGCCGACGTTGCCGGCCTGGGACAGAACGAACCAGTCTGCGGAACCAACGGTGTGGCCGTTGATCAGGGTCTGGGTCAGGCTCGGGCTGGTGCCGCGCAGGCTGACGCGGTCGGCTTCGTCGAAGCCGCCTTCATCGGCAGAGGACGAGCTGATGTTGACGCCCGGCAGGCGCTGCAGGGTGTCGGCAACGTTGTGCGCCGGCAGCTTGCCGACGTCTTCAGCGGTGACCACTTCAACGCGGGCATTGGCTTCGCGCTTGGTGTCCAGTGATTTTTCCATCGAGCCACGGATGCCGGTAACGGTCACGGTGTCCAGGTCGGTGGCGGTTTTTGCGGCTTCCTGCGCATGTGCGCTGAAGGCGAGGCAGCTGACGATGGCTGCCGAAAGCATTGTCTTGCGATGCATGTTGTCTCTCCTCAACATCTGATGGTTTGGCACGGAGTGCCGCTTGACTACGGTCCTGCTGGTGGATCTGTTGCTTATGCTGCTGACGGCTACGTGGCCGACTTTTCCAGATACCAACTGGCGGCGCCGATGACGCCCAGTTGCCCGTGCTCTACCAGCTTCACGGGAATGCTTTGCAACGCCTTGCGCATCGGCCCCTTGTTGAGGAAGCGTTCGACGAAGGTGCTGTTCAAAAGGAATTGGCTGATCTTCGGCAGGATGCCGCCGGCCAGATAGATGCCGCCCTGCACGCCGTAGAGCAGGGCCATGTCGCCGATGGTCGAGCCGAGGATCCCGCAGAACAGCTGCAGGGTTTCCACGGCCAGCGGGTCGCTGCCATCGCAGGCCGCCGCGCTCACCGCGTCGGGCGTGGTGTGCACCGGCGCGACACCGCGCACCGCGCACAGCGCGTTGTACAGATTGAGCAGGCCGGGGCCGGACAGGGCCTGTTCGATGGAGACGTGCGGACGGTCCTGCAGCATCTGCTGCAGCACCGCCATTTCCAGTTCGGTGGTGGCTGCCAGCGAGGCCTGGCCGGCTTCGGTGGCCAACACCACCGACCGGTTGCCGACCGGGATCCATACCGCCGCACCCAGGCCGGTGCCCGGGCCGATCACCAGCGTCGGCCCACGTTCGGCTTCGGCCGGGCCGGTCAGCTGCAGTACCTGGCTGGCATTGATATGGCCGGCGGCATGCGCCACGGCCTCGAAATCGTTGACCAGGTGCACGCCGGCAAAACCGAGTTCCTCGCGGATGCGGCTGGATGACAGCGGCCACGGCAGGTTGGCCGAGATCACCGTGCCGTCGGCCAACGCATAGCCGGCGGTGGCAATCACGCAATGCTCCACCGGCGGGTTGTGGCTGGCGAAGTCGGACAGGATCGCGCTGAGACTGGGGTAGTCCGCGCACCGGTACTTGCGATAGGACAGTACGTCGATGGCTGGATCGTTTGCTGCTGCCGCCTGGATCAGACCGACGCGGACATGGGTGCCGCCCACGTCAGCAGCGAAAAACGGCCGGCTGGCGGGGTCAAGGCGGGTGGTCTGTAGTGGGGGGACGACAGCGGTCACTCGGGTTCCCTATGGCGAGGCGGAGCGCCCGGAGGGGCACCATTCGGGGGCGAGTCTGTAATCGTTCTGACAACGATGTCAACGAATAATTGAAACTTTCGATGCTGCATCGCAGCGCGTCTGCGCAAACCCTACGGCGCTTTCATTTGTTGCATCCGATAGCGTGTAGTGGCTTAACTTACGGGGTTTTTCGCAGAAAGCCTGATTCTTCCGGGCTCCTCGGACATTTCTGATAGTCCGCCGGATTGGATCGCTGAGCGTGTGTTGTTGACAAACCTGTCCGCAACAAACAATAAATGTGACAACGTTGTTCCCACGTAATCGCCGGACGGCTCGATCCGTCTCCCGCATCCGCAGGAGCTTTGCCCATGTCTGCTGTTCCCGACTCGCCGCCGCGTACCAGCATGGCGTCGTCCATCGCCATCGTCGGCGTACTCTTCTTCATCATCGGCTTCTGTACCTGGATCAACGGCCCGTTGATCACCTTCGTCAAGCTGGCCTTCGACGTAAACGAGGTCTCGGCGTTCCTCGTGCTGATGGTGTTCTACCTGTCCTACTTCTTCCTGGCCTTGCCGGCGTCGTGGATACTCAGCCGTACCGGCATGAAGAAAGGCCTGGCCTTGAGCCTGGCGGTGATGGCCGTCGGCGCGATGGCATTTGGTGAGTTCGCTACCCGCCGCTGGTTTGGCGGTGCACTCGGCGGCCTGTTCGTGATCGGCAGCGGCATGGCCCTGCTGCAGACCGCAGTCAACCCGTATATCAGCATCCTTGGCCCGATCGAGGGTGCCGCCCAGCGCATCGCGCTGATGGGTATCTGCAACAAGATCGCCGGCATCCTCGCCCCGGTGATCATCGGCACCTTCGTGCTGCACGGCATCGGTGATCTGGAAACCCAGGTACAGGCCGCGGACGCCGCTACCAAGGCCGATCTGCTCAATGCCTTCGCCGCCAAGATCCATACCCCTTACATGGTGATTGCCGGTGTGCTGCTGCTGGTGGCGGTTGGCGTGCTGTTCTCGCCGCTGCCGGAAGTGCAGCCGGACCAGGCCAATGCCACCGTCAATGACGGCAAGGCGGCCAAGCGCAGCATCTTCCAGTTCCCGCACCTGTGGCTGGGCGTGATGTGTCTGTTCGTCTACGTGGGCGTGGAAGTGATGGCCGGTGATGCCATCGGCACCTATGGCAATGCCTTCGGCCTGCCGCTGGACCAGACCAAGCTGTTCACCTCGTACACCCTGTTTGCGATGCTGGTCGGTTACGTGATCGGCCTGCTGGTGATCCCGCGCTTCATCTCGCAGGAAAAATACCTGGCGGTGTCAGCGGTGCTGGGCGTGCTGTTTACCCTGGGCGCGTACTTCACCCATGGCTATGTTTCGGTGGGTTTCGTCGCTGCCTTGGGTTTTGCCAACGCCATGATGTGGCCGGCCATCTTCCCGCTGGCGATCCGTGGACTGGGGCGCTTCACCCAGACCGGCTCGGCCCTGCTGGTGATGGGTATTGCCGGTGGCGCGATCATCCCGCAGGCCTTCGCCCTGCTCAAGCACGCCTACCCGGAGCACTTCCAGCTGGTGTTCGCGGCACTGATGATCCCCTGCTACCTGTACATCCTGTACTTCGGCACCGTAGGTCATAACGCGGGCAAGGCACGTGGCGCCTGAATCAAGCATCATGGCGGCAATCGAGCCAACGCGGGAACCGGTAATGCGTAGACCCACCATCAAGGATGTCGCCGAGCGTGCCAAGGTCTCTTTGAAGACCGTCTCGCGGGTAATCAACAATGAGCCCTCGGTGATGCAGGCCACCCGCGCGCGCGTATTGCGGGCGGTGGCCGAGCTGGACTACGAACCGGATCCTTCGGCGCGCAACCTGCGCAGCAACACCACCTTCGTGATCGGGCTGGTGTACGACAACCCCAATCCGTACCACATCATCGGGGTACAGAACGGCGTGCTGTCGGCCTGCCGCGAGACCGGTTTCGGCCTGCAGATCCATCCCTGCGATTCAACCTCGCCGATGCTGGCCGAGGAGTTGGCTGATTGGGTACAGCGCTCGCGTCTGGCCGGGCTGGTGCTGACCGCACCGATGTCCGAACGGCCGGAACTGGTGGCCTCGCTCAACGCGCGTGGCATCAAGACCGTGCGCATCATTGCCGCCACCGAAGACCCGGGCGATGGTCCCTGCGTGTTCGTTGACGACCGTGATGCCGCCTATGAAATCACCGAGCATCTGATCCAGTTGGGGCACCAGCGCATCGGTTTCCTGTGGGGCGGCACCTCGCACCGCTCCAGCGGCGAGCGTTACGCCGGCTACGAAGCGGCGCTGAAGGACTACGGCATCCCGCTGGACAAGCACCTGGTGATCCCGGGCGACTACACCTTCGATGATGGTTTCCGTGGTGCGCGCCGCCTGCTGGCGCTGCGCGAACCGCCCACCGCCATCTTCGGCTCCAATGACGAAATCGCTGCCGGCGTGCTGGCTGCGGCCAATTCGGCCGGCTTGAACGTGCCGTATGACCTGTCCATCGCCGGTTTCGAGGACAGCCCGTTCTCGCGCCAGTCGTGGCCGGCGCTGACCACCGCCAAGCAGGCTACCGGCGACATCGCCCGGCATGCCGCGCGCTTGCTGATCAGCCAGCTGCGCACCGATGCCTACGAAGACAGCCCGGCACAGCTGCAGAACCAGGGCTTCGTACCGCAGCTGGTGGTGCGCGGCTCAACCGCGCCGCTGCGTCAGCAACCGTCGCGACCTCCTTCATCTCCCCCCGACCTCTCCGAGTAACGATCCATGGCACTGCCCAGTGAAACCGAAACCCTGATGTTCAACGAGGCCGCACAAAGCGCCTCTGTCATCGCCGCCCAGTTCGCACGCAATAGCGACGTGGTGCAGGCCCTGGCCGCAGACCTGCGCCAGAACCCGCCGCCGTTCGTTGTCACCTGCGCCCGTGGCAGTTCCGATCACGCGGCAACCTATGCCAAGTATCTGTTCGAGACCCAGCTCGGCCTGGTGACTGCTTCGGCGTCGCCGTCGGTGGGCTCGGTATACGAAGCGCCGCTGCAGCTGCGCGGCGCGCTGTACATCGTGATCTCGCAGTCGGGCAAGAGCCCGGACCTGCTGCGCAATGCCGAGGCTGCCAAGGCTGCCGGCGCGCGCGTGGTGGCGCTGGTCAACGTGGAAGATTCACCGTTGGCACTGCTGGCCGACACCGTCATTCCGCTGGGTGCTGGCGTCGAACGCAGCGTCGCTGCGACCAAGAGCTACCTCGCCTCGCTGGCGGCGATTCTGCAGCTGGGCGCGTACTGGAAGAATGATCCGGCCCTGATCGCTGCGCTGGATGCCTTGCCGGCCGCGATGACCGAAGCCTGGGCCTGCGACTGGAGCGCGGTGACCGATGGTCTGGTCGACGCGCACAACCTGTTCGTGCTCGGCCGTGGTCCTGGTCTGGCCGCCGCGCAGGAAGCGGCATTGAAGTTCAAGGAAACCTGCGGCCTGCACGCCGAAGGTTATAGCTCGGCCGAAGTAAAGCATGGTCCGATGGCCCTGGTTGGCCGCGACTTCCCGGTGCTGGCTTTCGCCCAGCCCGACGAAACCGGCGCAGGCACCCGCGCAGTAGCAGAAGAGTTCGCCGCGCGTGGCGCGCAGGTGTGGCTGACCGGTGAAGGCGGCAACCTGCCGGGCGTCAGTGCACCGCACCCGCTGTGCGCGCCGCTGCTTACCATCCAGAGTTTCTACCGCGCGATCAACGCACTGGCGCTGCGCCGGGGCAACAACCCGGATCTGCCGCCGCACCTCAACAAGGTGACGGAAACCGTCTGATGAAAACCGTGCTGCGCAATGGCCGGGTACTTGCCGGCGAGAACTTCCGTGACGATGTCGCGGTATTGATCGAAGACGGCCGCATCACTGCGGTCGTTGCCAGCGACGACCCTGCCGTTGCCGGCGCCGATGTACAGGTGGATCTGGGCGGCGGCTGGCTGCTGCCCGGTTTCATCGACGCCCAGGTCAATGGTGGTGGCGGTGCGCTGTTCAACAACCAGACCGATGTCGATGCATTGCGCACGATGGTGGCCGGGCATCGCCGCTACGGCACCACCGGCATGCTGCCGACCCTGATCAGCGACGATGCCGAGGTGATGGCGCGTGCGGTGCAGGCCACGCGCGAAGCCATCGCGGCCAAGGTGCCGGGTGTGCTCGGTATTCACCTGGAAGGCCCCTACATCGCTCCCGCCCGCAAGGGCACGCATGATGCCGGCAAGTTCCGCGTGCCCGATGCTGCCGAAGTGCGCATGGCGACCTCGCTGGACAACGGCGTCACCCTGATCACGCTGGCACCCGAGCGCGTGCCGCTGGCAACGATCCAGCAGATGGTGGCCAACGGCGCCATCGTCGCTGCCGGTCATACCGCCGCAACGTACGACGAAACCCGCGCGGGTCTGGATGCCGGCATCAGCGGCTTCACCCATCTGTACAACGCGATGTCGCCGCTGCAGGGGCGCGACCCC
Source organism: Stenotrophomonas sp. STEN240 (assembly GCF_056756175.1). Taxonomy (NCBI): domain Bacteria; kingdom Pseudomonadati; phylum Pseudomonadota; class Gammaproteobacteria; order Lysobacterales; family Lysobacteraceae; genus Stenotrophomonas; species Stenotrophomonas sp. STEN240. Next base: position 11,227 of record NZ_JBRRBO010000068.1, read on the forward strand.
GGCGCGGTGGGTGCGGCGTTGGAAGATGCCGACAGCTGGTGCGGCGTCATCGTCGATGGCGTGCACGTACACCCGGCCAGCCTGCGCGTGGCGCTGGCAGCCAAGCCGCGCGGCAAAGTGTTCCTGGTCACCGATGCAATGCCGATGGTGGGCTCGGACAACCCGGCGTTCGAGTTGTACGGCGAAACCATCACCGCCGTTGACGGCGTGGTACGCAACGCAGCGGGTGCCTTGGCGGGTTCGGCGTTGGACATGATCACTGCCGTGCGCAATACGGTTGGATTGCTGGGTCTGTCGCTGGCCGAAGCTGCACGCATGGCATCGACGTACCCGGCGCAGTTCCTGGGTCTGGATGATCGCTACGGGCAGATCGCAGCCGGTTACCAGGCCGACTTCGTGCTGCTGGATACCGACCTGCAGGTGCAGGCCACCTGGATTGCCGGTCAACGCGACTGAGCTTCGGCCTGAGAGTAGCGCCCATGAATAAAGCCATCCGTTATGCCTCGGTGGATGCCCTGCGTGGCATCACCGTGGCAGCCATGCTGCTGGTCAACAATCCCGGCAGTTGGAGTCATGTCTTTGCACCGCTGCGGCATTCGGAATGGAACGGCTGCACGCCGACCGATCTGGTGTTTCCGTTCTTCCTGGTGATCGTCGGCGTGTCCATCGCGCTGGGTGTGGTGCCGCGGGTGGAGCAGGGTGCTGATCGTCGCGCACTGACACGCACGGTGCTGATCCGCGCCGCGCGCATTCTCGGTTTGGGCCTGCTGCTGCATTTCCTGGCCTGGTGGTGGCTGGAGCTGCCGCACTACCGGCCGTGGGGCGTGTTGCAGCGTATTGGTTTGTGCTTCGCCGCTGCGGGCGTGGCGGCGATCTGGTTGAAGCCGCGGCTGCAGTGGTTGTGTATTGGTGTGCTGCTGTCTGGTTATGCCGCGCTGCTGGCGGCAGGTGGCTCATTGGAGCCGTGGCTCAACCTGAGCAGTCGTGTGGATACGGCCTTGTTTGGAGCGCTGCTGTATCAGTACGACCCGGTCACGGATCATGGTCACGATCCGGAAGGCATGGTGTCCACCTTGGGTGCACTGGCCTCGACCCTGCTGGGTCTTCGCGCAGGCGCGATGTTGCGGCAGCGCCCATGGCGTCTGCTGCCCGCCGCCGCACTGCTGTTGCTGGCCGGCGGCCTGTGGGCGCAGTGGCTGCCCTTGAACAAGAATCTGTGGACCTCGTCCTACGTGTTGTGGACCGGCGGCTGGGCGTTCGCCGGACTGTGGTTGGCGCATATCCTGGTCGATTGCCGGCAATGGCCGCCACTGGGCCGCCGCTTCGGCGTCAACGCGATCACCGCATATGCAGGCTCGTCGGCGATGGTGCTGGCGATGATGGCCACCGGCAGCTGGAACTGGCTGTGGGAACACCTGTTCAACCGCTGGCTGACGCCAATGGGCGGTGCACAGTTCGCCTCGCTGGCGATGGCGTTGAGCTTCGTCGCCCTGTGGTGGCTGCCGATGGCGTGGATGGACCGGCGTGGGATCTATCTGAAAATCTGAGTCAGCCGATCGCAGATTTGTGGGAGCGGCATAAGCCGCGAAGCTGGTGATACATCGCCAACCGCAGTAGCTGCAATTGCACAATCCAACGGTGCCCTTTGCATCGTTGGCTTCGCGGCTTATACCGCTCCCACAATATCCCAAGGCCGCGACAGCGACTGGCGATGTCGCGTGCGGTGCTTGCCAGCGCAGCGGCATGCAGGCATTGCAGGTTTGCCCGCTGCGGGTAATCGCTGACTATCTGACGCCTGCACATGCCGTTTTTTCAGGTGCGTCCTCCATGCCGGAACGGGCATAATCCGCGGCTGGCAACCTGCCATCCCGCCCGGAACACGGCGGGGTAAATCAGTTGAAAGCATGAAAGGGATGACATGAAGCACTATCCAGCCATGATGGGCACGGCGCTGTTGGCGTTGGCCATGACCAACGCGTACGCCAAGAAGCCCCAGGCGGCGCCCGGATTCAATTACGAGTTCAGTGTCGGCGCAGGTGCCAAGGGGCGTCAGAACGGCGATGCGGAGCTGCGTGTGGTCAGGCGCGAACACACCGGGCGGGCCATTGGTCTGCAGATTGCGACAGGTCTGCTGGGTGGTGGCGCGATGGGCTTCGGCAAGAATCAGCTGCATGGCGAGCGGATGAAAGAGATCCCAAACCCGGGCAAAGATGTCCTGCAGGATGCGCTGCGTGCTCAGGTACAGCAGTGGCAGGCGGACAATCCGCAGCGTGTGATCGACCAGCCGCTTATCGTCGACCTGCAAGGCAGTGATTGGGTACTGATGTACCAGGAGCTTGACCAGACAGACACGCCGTACGAGCTGCGCTACAGCACGCGTATATCCCTGAGGTCACCATCGCGGGGCTTCGTGAAGGGGTCGGAATGGTACGGAAACTTCACCTGCACGCCAACGCCGGTTGTGCAGACGTACCCGGCGTGGGCGGATGGGGATTTCGCCGGTGTCCGTGACGTCCGCGCGCGCTACGTCGCCGACTGTGCACAGCAGTTCGCCCAGTTGCTGCCGCAATGGATGCAGGTTTTCGGTGGTGGCGACGCAAGCCCGGTTGTTGCGCAGGCCACGCCGGAAACCCCGACGGAGGAAGTGCAGCCGCCGGTTGCCGTCGTCGAGCAGGAAGTAGAAGCAACGCCGCAGGCAGCGGACGAAGCACAGAGTCAATTGCAGCCGCGCTGAACACACCAACGGCAGCAGGGTGTGCGGCGTTGGCCGCATGCCTTTGGTAACCGCAATGCTTCAGGCCGGAATCCCGGATTGGCTTTCAACTGGCTCAGCGGGCGCGCGCGTGTTGCCTTCGTGGTCGGCTAAGGCGTTGGCCTGAGCACTGCGCGCATGCACTTCTGCTGCGCGGTAGCGCACGTCGGCGCGCTGGCTGCGGGCTTGGCTACCGGTTCAAGGTTCAGCGTGTTGACGGGCCTTGTTGATCGCGACGATGCGTGCCTTCTTCAAAGCCTCGCCAATGGCGGGGCCTTGCAGGCCTTCGGTGGCGATGTCGCGTGCGTTGATTGCCAGCGCAGCGGCATGCAGGCGTTGCAGGGTGGCGCGCTGCGGGTAATCGCTGTCCTCGAAGCCGAGCCGGCCGCGTTTGTCGCACTCGCAGACCAGGGCCATCTGTGCGATGCGCTCCGGGCGGCGGAAACCATCGCAGCGCTGGATCAGCTCCAGCACGGTGGCGTCGCGCAGTTCATCGATGCGATGCACGTTGAGGTGCTCGCGGCAGACCGCTTCGGCCAATAGCCGGTGATCCACCGGAATCTTGAGGCGGTCACACAGCGCGGCGAGCGGCTTCAGGCCGCGCTGCTCATGCATGATGTGACGCGGCAGTTCGTCGGCCGGCGTCAGCGCCTTGCCGAGGTCATGGGTGAGCGCGGCGAAGCCGATAAGGTCATTGCCCGGCGCCAAGTGCGCGGCCATGTCGCTGACCATTTCCTGGTGCACGCCGGTATCCACTTCCGGGTGGAACTCGGCGCGTTGTGGCACGCCGTACAACGCGTCCACTTCAGGCAGGATGGCAGCCAGCGCGCCGGTATCGTGCAGGCAGCGCAGGAAGGCTGATGGTTGTTTCATGGTCAGGCTGCGGCGCAGTTCCTGCCAGATGCGTTCGGGGACCAGTGCATCCAGTTCGCCGCTGGCGGCCATCTCGCGCATCAGCTCGGCGGTTTCCGGGGCGAGGGTGAAACCCAGCGGCGCAAAGCGCGCCATGAATCGTGCGGCACGCAGTACCCGCAGTGGGTCTTCGACGAAGGCCGGGCCGACATGCCGCAGCACGCGCTGTTCGATATCGCGCACACCGCCCCAGGGATCCACCAGTTCGCCGGTGTCCTCGTCGCGGGCAATGGCATTGATGGTGAAATCACGGCGTTGCAGGTCTTCTTCCAGCGTCACCGAAGGATCGGCATCGACAACGAAGCCGCGGTAGCCGCGACCGGATTTGCGCTCGGTACGTGCCAGTGCATATTCCTCACCGCTGTCCGGGTGCAGGAAAACCGGGAAATCCTTGCCTACGGCCTTGAAGCCAAGTGATTCCATTTCCACTTGCGTGGCGCCAACCACCACCCAGTCACGATCGCCAGGTTGTTGGCCGAGCAGGGAATCGCGGACAGCGCCGCCGACGAGATAAGTCTTCATGCAGGCATGATAAGGCGGAAGACGTGTTGTACCTGTAGTGGGGGGGGCGGGGGGGGGGGGGGGGGTGGCAGAAGGG
>NZ_JBRRBO010000069.1:0-15217 GCF_056756175.1 Stenotrophomonas sp. STEN240
GCAAGGGGCATTCCCGGTAGAGCACCTGCCGAGCATGGCTCGGCACTACACACAGCAGTACCCCTCCCCAGCCCTCCCCTTGCCTGCGGCAAAGGGAGGGGGCAAAGCCGCCCAGCCCCCCGTTACTTTGTCCTCATAAACCCGAGCCGGGTTTCAGGCGATAATCCGCGTAGCGCTGGCCTGTTGCCTGCGCACTCCCCCGTTTCGGAATTGCAATGAGCGAGATTCGCAAGGTACCTGCCTCCGCCGGTGCGGAATGGCTGTTGACCGGCTTCGGCCTGCTCAAGCGTGCGCCCTTGGCGCTCGGTTCGCTGGGCATCCTGTGGGGCGTCGGCACCTCGTTGGTGCTGTCGCTGTCGATGCTGGTGCCGGCACTGGGCACAGTGGTTCAGCTGTTGCTGTTGCTGGCCGGGCCGTTGTTCATGGGCGGCCTGTTGTGGGCCATCCGCGAGGTCGACCAGGGCCGCGTCGCCAAGCCCTCGCACCTGCTGCAGGGTGTGCAGGAAGGGCGCGCACCGCAACTACTGGTGGCCCTGTTGCCACAACTGTTTGCCGCCCTGCTGCTGGGCACGCTGCTGCTGGTGCTGGTAGGCACCGATGGTCTGCAGCAACTGTCGGTGGTGATGGTCAAACTCAATGAGATCAGCCAGTCCGGTGCGCAACCGGACCCGGCGCAGATCGAGGCGCTGGTGGCGACCCTGCCCGCCGGCCGCATCCTGCTGTGGTTGCTGCTGTTGCTGGCCAGCTTTGTCGCGCTGACCCTGGCACTGTTCGTCATGCCGCCGCAGGTGATGTTCGAACGCGCCGGTGGCATGCACGCGCTGCGCGAAAGCCTGCGCGCCAGCATCCATAACCTGCCGGCCATGCTGGTGTTCTTCGTATTGGCCTTCATCGCCATTTTCGCGATCTATTTCGCGGTGATCATCGTGGCGTTGTTCGTCGGCCTGATCGCCGGCCAAGGGGTCGCCATGGCGATCGCCCAGCTGCTGCTGATGGCGATACTGATGCCGGTGTTCGCCGGTGCGGTATATGCAGCGTGGAAGCAGATGCTGGCCCCGGCCAGCGCCGCTGGCCCGACGCCGCCGCCGGTAAGCAGCGGCCACGTGTTTGAAGCCTGAAAAAGTCGGAGCCAGGAACGAGAAGTGAAAAGTGAGAGCAATAGCTCTCAGGCTGTTGCGTTTACTCGTTTCTCACTCCTCGTTCCTCGTTTCTAGCCCCTGGTTTCCTCGCGGCTGCGCTTGATCATGTACATGGCCTGGTCGGCCGCATGCAGCAGCGCATCCACCTCGGCACCGTTCGCCGGGTAGGCGGCCACGCCGATGCTGGCGGCGATGGCCAGGGTGAGCTCTTCACCGTCGCGCTGGTAGTGCATCGGCGCCTGCAGGGACTGCGTCACCCGCTCCATCAGGCGATGGGCGTCGTTGATGTCATCGAGTTCTTCCAGCACCAAGGCGAACTCATCGCCGCCCAGACGGGCGACGGTGTCGTTCTCGCGCAGTGCACCACGCAGACGCGCTGACAGTTCGATCAACACCGCATCGCCGGCGCCGTGGCCCCAGGTGTCGTTGACTTCCTTGAAGCGGTCCACGTCCACGTACACCAGCGCGAACATGCCGCCGTGGCGCTGCGCACGGTGGTGCGCGCTCTCCAGCCGGTCCATGAACAAGGCGCGGTTGGGCAGTCCGGTGAGCATGTCGTGCATGGCCAGATGGCGCATTTCCTGCTCCATCTGCTTGCGCTGCTCGACTTCGATCTCCAGCTGGCGGTTGCGCTCGGACAACTCGCTGAGCGCATCGCGCAAGGCCACCCGGTGCCGGTACAGCTCCAGGAACACCTGCACCTTGGACAGCAGGATGGTCGCTTCCAGCGGCTTGGCCATGTAGTCCACCGCGCCAAAACCATAGCCCTTCAACCGATGCACGTCATCGGCATAGGTAGCGGTGACGAAGATGATCGGTGTCTGCCGGGTGCTCTCTTCCTGCGACAGGATCTCGGCCACTTCAAAGCCGTTGATGTCCGGCATGTAGACGTCCAACAGCACCAGCGCGAACTCAGCATCCAGGGTGGCCTTGAGCGCATCGTTGCCCGACGCCGCCTCTACAACTTCAACGTCGAGCTTGGCCAGCACCCGGCGGATCACCAGCAGGTTGGCGGGGTTGTCATCCACCGCCAGTATCTTCGGGCGCGGCGGTACGGACGGCTTGGCTACGAACATAAGGCTTCCAGCAAAAGGGAGATGTCAGGCAACGGCAGGCAATGGTCGGCGCCGGCCAGCTGCAGCGCGGCGCTCGGCATCGTCGGGACCTGCGCGGTCTGCGGATCCTGCACGATGACCGTGCCGCCACGCCGGCGCACCTGCAGACAGCCCTCGGCACCATCGGAATTGGCACCGGTCAGCAGCAGGGCAATGAGGTGTTCCCCCCATACTTCGGCGGCGGATTCGAACAGCACATCGATCGAGGGGCGCGAAAATGCCACTCTGGGATCAACGCTCAGGGCGAAACGGCCGGTACGTTCAAGCAGCAGATGATAGCCGGAGGGCGCCACGTAAATGTGATGAGGCTCGGGCTGCTGGCGCTCCTCGGCCTCGCTGACCACCAGCCCGCTGCGGCTGGCAAGCAGCTCGCAGAACACCCGCATGTCTTCCGAACCGCTGTGGCAGACCACCACCATCGGCACCGGCAGCGGCCCGGAGAGCCCGCCCAGCAACTGATGCAGGGCCGACAGCCCGCCCGCCGAGCAGCCAACCACAATTGCCTGTGGTGGCAGCCCGGAAGCGGTTCTCAAAGCAGGCCCCCGGCATTGCGGTACAACCGCAGCTCGGCGTCCAGCGGGGCGAAATCACGGGCGCTGGGGGCGAAACGGATCGACTCGCGGTTGCCCAGGCAGAGGAAACCGCCACGGCTCAGGCTGTCGCGGAACAGGCCCAGTACCCGGTCCTGCAGTGCGTCGGAGAAATAGATCAGCACGTTGCGGCACAGGATCAGCTGCGCCTCGCAGAAGACCCCGTCGCAGACCAGGTTGTGGTTGGCAAAGGTGACCCGTTCCTTCAAGCGCGCATCCAGCTTCATGAAGTCGTAACGGGCATGGTAATAGTCCGACAACGTGTGGCGGCCACCGGCTGCCAGGTAGTTCTCCGAATACAGCCTTGCATCACGGATCGGGAAGATCCCCTCCTGGGCCTTGGCCAGGGCTTCGTCGCTGAAATCGGTGGCGTAGATCTGGCAGCGGTCATACAGCCCGGCTTCCTTGAGCAGGATGGCCAGCGAATAGACCTCCTGGCCATGTGCGCAGCCGGCCTGCCAGATGTTGATCTGCGGGTAGGAGGCCAGCACCGGGAAGACTTCGTCGCGCAGTTTGCGGAACACCGCCGGGTTGCGGAACATCTCCGACACCGGCACCGACAGCTTGGCAATCACCTGCGGCACCATCTCGTCGTCGCGCAGCACGCGCGCGGTCAGTTCGCCGACATGGCTCACGTCCAGGGTCTGCACCAACTGCAGCACGCGCCGCTTCAGCGACGACGGCGCATAGCCGCTGAAGTCGTACCCGTGGCGGCGCGACATGGCGTGGATGAAGGCATCCACCTCGATGTCGTCCACCTCGTCACGGCTGGGCGGTGCGGTGGTCGGTGCTACTTTTGCAGCCATACGCGCATCATCGACAACAGCTTGTCCAGGTCAACCGGCTTGGTCAGGTAGTCATTGGCACCGGCGTCCAGGCACTTGTCGCGGTCGCCATGCATTGCCTTGGCGGTGACCGCGATGATTGGCAGGTTGCTCCATTCGGGCAGCTTGCGGATCTCGCGGGTGGTTTCGTAGCCGTCCATGCCCGGCATCATGATGTCCATCAACACCAGCTCGATGGACGGGTTTTCCTGCAGCTGCTGCAGCGCCTTGTAACCATCCTGCGCCATCGACACATTCACCCCGCGCGCGCGCAGCGACTTGGACAGGGCAAACAGGTTGCGCATGTCGTCATCGACCAGCAGCACCTGGCGGCCGCCCAGATTATTGTCGTCGGACGGCGTGGCGTTGGCGCCGCGCGAGCCGATGCTGTGCAGGAACAGGCTCACCTCGTCGAGCAGGCGCTCGGGCGAACGCTGGCCCTTGATCACGATGCTGTCGGTGTACTGGCGCAGCTTCAGGCTGTCCTCGCGGCTCAGGTCCTGGCCCGAATAGATCACCACCGGCGGCACCGCCACCAATGTCGCTGCCTTCTCCAGGAACTCGATACCGGAGATGCCGCCCAGGTTGAGGTCGAGCACGATGCAGTCGTAGCTGTGGGTGGCGATGCGTTCCAGCGCTTCCTCACCCGAGGCGACCTGGTCGATCTCGACATTGTCGGCCTGCAGCAGGCGGGTCAGCGCCAGCCGCGAATCCGGATCGTCGTCGACCAGCAGCAGCTTGCGCACGATCTTGCCGGCCACATCCAGCAGGTGATCGAAGGCGGCAACCAGCGCCTTGCGGTCCACCGGTTTGGTCAGGTAGCCGACCGCGCCCAGCGCCACGCCCTTGGCCGCTTCATCCACAGCGGAAATGAAGTGCACCGGGATGGCCGCAGTCACCGGGTCATGCTTGAGATGCTGCAGCACCGACCAACCATCCATGCCCGGCAACATCACGTCCAGCAGGATGCCGGTGGGACGGAAGCGGCGCGCCAGTTCCAGGCCGCTTTCGCCATCGGCCGCGGCGAGTGCGCGGTGTCCCTTGCGACGGATCAGGTCGACCAGGATGCGCGCGAAGGCCGGGTCGTCTTCCACGGTGAGGATCACCGTTTCGCCAGCGGCAATGGCGTGGCGATCATCGGGAATCCAGTCGATCAACTGCGCGGTGGCCACCCGCGCCGGGCCCGGAGTGGGCGCGGGCCGGTGCTCGCTTGCCGCCTGGGTGGCGGCCATGGCGCTGGTCAGGCCGGCCGACAACAGCGGCAGTACCAGGCTGAAGCTGCTGCCCTTGTCCTGTTCGCTGTCGACCACCAGCTGGCCGCCGAGCAACTGCGCCAGGCGCCGCGCGATGGCCAGGCCCAGGCCGCTGCCGCCGTAATGGCGGCTGGTGCTGGAATCGACCTGCTCGAACGCCTCGAAGATCGAATCCAGGCGTTCTTCGGGAATACCGATGCCGGTATCGCGCACCGTCAGCGCCACGTGCTGCTCGTCGCTGGCGGCGCCGATGCGGGTCAGCATCGCCGCATCGGCAATGGCCATGCGCAGGGTGACCGAGCCCTCGCGGGTGAACTTGAAGGCATTGCCGAGCAGGTTGTTGAGCACCTGCTGCAGCTTGGAACGATCGGTGACCAGCGTTTCGGGCATCGATGGGTCGACATCGATGGCGAACTCCAGGCGGTTCTCCATCGCCATGTGGCGGAAGTGGCGGGTGACCTCGCGGGTGATGGCATCAACCCGCACTTCCTCGCGATGCACGTCCATCTTGCCGGCCTCGATCTTGGACAGGTCGAGGATGTCGTTGATCAGCCGCAGCAGGTTGGAACCGGAATCATGGATGACCGCAGCGGCCTCCACTTCCTCCACGTCCAGGTGGCCGCTCTCGTTCTCGGCCAGCTCCTTGGACAGGATCAACAGGCTGTTGAGCGGGGTGCGCAGCTCGTGCGACATATTGGCCAGGAAGTCGGTCTTGTACTGGCTGGCACGCGCCAGCTCCTGCGCCTTGAACTCGGTCTCGCGCTGCAATACCTGCAGCACGTCCTTCTGCTCGTTGAGCACCTCGGTCTTCTGCCGCAGCTCCTCGTTGGAGGCCTGCAGTTCTTCGGCCTGCACGCGCAGTTCTTCTTCGGACGCGGAAAGGCGCTGGGCCTGTTCCTCCAGTTCGACGGTCTTGCCCTGCAACTCTTCGTTGGTGGCGCGCAGCTCTTCTTCCTGGGTCTGCAAGGCTACCTGCGAGCGCTGCAGCTCCTCGGCCTGGGCGCGGGTGTGATCCAGCAGCAGCTGGGTTTCGTCGGCACGGCGGATGTTGTCCAGGCCCAGCGCAACGGTCGGCAGCACGCTGTCGATGAAGGCTTCCTGGGTAGCGTTGAAATGGCCGAAGGTGCCGAACTCGAACACGCCCAGCAGCCGGTCCTTGAGCAGCAGCGGCACCGCCACCAGATGGCGCGGTTGCGCCTCGCCCAAGGCCGAGTGCACGCCGAAGAATTCATCCGGCACCTGCTGCACGCTGATGCGTTTTCGTTCCAATGCGGCCTGGCCGATAAGGCCATCACCCAGCCCGTATTGCAGGCCCAGGTGCTTGCGCCGCTGGAAGCCGTAACTGCCCTGCAGGAGCAGCTTCTGCTGCTGTTCGTCCCAGGCGAAGAACACGCCGATCGGCGCATCGATGCGCGGCGCGATCTGCGATACCAGCGCCTGCGCGTATTCGTCCGGAGTCTGTGCGGTCTGCAGTTCCGCGCCTACTTCGCCGACACCGAACTTGACCCAGTTGGCGTCACGCGCAGCCAGCGAATTGCGCCGGAATACTTCCATCGCACGCGCGATTTCACCGATTTCATCCTGCCGCTGCAGGTCGCCGACTTCCACGTCCAGCTCGTCGTTGGACAGGCGCGTCATCTTGTCGGTCAGGCGGTTGATCGGCTTGACCACCAGGCGCGAGATCATCCACAAGGTGCCGATGATGATCAGGAAACCCACTATCAGCAGCACCAGCGAAATCCGATGCGCGCGGGCGATCCACTCGCTCATCTCGCTGCGGTCGCTCAGCATCTGGGTTACTTCTGTTTCGTAAATTTCATCCAGCGCCTCGGCCAGACCGTTGCCCTGGCCGCCGTTGCTGAGCGCAAGCAGCTGTTGCTGCGGCGTAAGCGGCTGCGCGCTGGCGGCCGGACGCAGCACCGAGGTGACATTGCTGTCCCACTCACGTGCCTGCAGCTGTGCCCGGCGCAGGCGCTCGGCCATAGGCCCGGTACCGGCGGCAGTGAGCGCTGCGGCCAACGCCGCATCACGTCGCTGACCTTGCCGCGCCACGGTTTCCAGATGCCCTTCGCCATCGCCAAGCAGGTAATTGCGGGTTGCGATCTGCTGCAGGCGTACCGCCTGGATCGCATCCTCGACCTGGCGGATCACCTCGATCTGCACGCTTTCCTGGCGGCGCGCGTCGTCGTCCTGCCCGGAGGTGCGGTAGCTGACCACGCTGGTGGCCAGGAAACACAGGAAAACCAAACCGAAAGCCGCCAGCATCTTGCTCAGCAGCGGCACGTTGTTGATCCAGCTCTCTTTCTTTTGCGACATGCAGGTGTTCCCCCGGGTGCCACCACGCCTGCCACCGCGCGGCCTCTATTCACAGAAAATAGCGCAGTTTGCTGGCAGCTGCCTGTATCGGCCGGTTCAGGGGGCGGCGGTCTTGCCCTGGTCGCGCGGCTGCAGCCAGCGCGCGGCATGTATGCCCAGCTCGTAAAGGAAACACATGGGTATCGCCAGCATCAGCTGCGACACCACATCCGGCGGGGTCAGCACCGCGGCCAGCACGAAGATGCCGACGATGGCGTAACCACGGCTCTCACGCAGCTGTTGCGGCGTCACCCAGCCCAGCAACACCAGGATCACCATCGCCACCGGCAGTTCGAAGCTGGCACCGAAGGCAAAGAAAATGGCCAGTACGAAATCCAGGTAGGCATTGGCGTCCGGGGTGATGGCGATCACCTCGGGGCGGAACGTGGTCAGGAAGTGGAATACCGCCGGCAGCACCAGGAAGTAGGCAAACGCACAGCCGATATAGAACAACGCCACCGCCGAACCCAGCAGCGGCAGCGCCAGGCGCTTTTCACGCGCATAGAGGCCCGGTGCCACGAATGCCCAGGCCTGGTACAGCAGCCACGGCACGGCCACGAACAGGGCAGCAAAGAAGGTCAACTTCAGCGGCGCGAAGAATGCGCCGGCCGGGTTGGTGGCAATCATCGATTGCCCGGCCGGCAGCTGCGAGATCAGCGGCGTGGCCAGATGGGTATACAGGGTGCGCGAGAACGGCATCAGCGCCAGCAGCACCACGCCGAGGCCAAGCAGCCCACGCATTACCCGTGAACGCAGTTCGATCAGGTGCTCGATCAGGCTGCTCTCGTTGAAATCCGCGCTCATGGTGTCCGCTCCGGGCTGGCCGGTGTCTGCCCGCCCGGCACCGGCGTATCGCCCAAGGGGATGCTGCGATTGAACTGGGCATCATCCGCTGCGGCGTCATGCGCCACGCTGGCGGGGTCTGCGGCAACGGTTTGTGCCGCAGCCGGCTGCGCTGCGTCATCGGCCTTGGACTCATTGCCGACAGCAGCGGCGATGGGGCGCGGCTCGATCACCCGCTCGGCGGCTGATTCGGGCAGTTCCACTTCGCGCTTGAAGGCATCGGTGCCGTCGCGCACCTGCTCGGCCTGATCGCGCAGCCCGGCCTCGGCCTGCTGCATCGACTGGCGCACGTCCTGCAGGTTGCGCTTGAGCTCTTCGGCATGCAGCTCACGTTCGAGTTCCAGCTTGACCGAATCCCACTGGTTGCGTGCCCGGCGCACCCACAGCCCGGCAAAACGCGCTGCCTTGGGCAGACGTTCCGGGCCGAGGACCACCAAGGCCACCACTGCGATCAGCAGCAGTTCGCTGAAGCCGATATCAAACACGTCGTGCGCTCAGGATCAGCGCGCGTCGCGGTCGTGCTCGGCCTGCTTTTCGCCGGTCTTATCGGCATCGCGCGACTCATCGCTCAGCTGTGCAGCCGGCTTGTCTTCGTCACGCATGCCTTTCTTGAACTCTTTGACCGCACTGCCCAGATCCTTGGCGCCGCTCGTCAAGCGCTTGGTGCCAAACACCAGCAGCACGATGACCAGCACGACCAACCAGTGCCAGATGCTGAAACTGCCCATGATCTGCTCGCGTTATCTGTGTGGAGGTTGTTGAGCATAGCGCACAAGGTATTACCTGATCGCTATGCCAAAGGTCAGTTGCCGCCGTCCAGGCTTTCGGTACGGATTTCACCTTCCGAAACCGGCTGAAAGCCCTGCTGCGGTGCCGGTTCAGCCGTCGAATGCTGCAACGGTGCGGTGGTCGCGGTATCGGTGCCCACAGCCGTGGCTGCGGCCGGTGCCTGAACACTGACGGCATCGCTGCGCGGTGCGGCGGCTGCCACCGGCGCGGTGGCGCCCTGGGTGCCACGCTTCTGCCGCGCGGCATAGGTGGATTCTTCCAGACGGTCACGGAAGGCGACGACGTCGGAGGACGGCGCGGTATTCAGGCGGCCTTCCAGGATCATCCGCGGGGTGGTGTTCTGGCCGTAGGCATCGAGGTTGGCGGCATCGTCGATCTGCAGCGCGGCGCCATCCAGCGCCACGCCGGCAAACAGGCCGCGGGCACGCGACCACGACCAGATTTCGGCCTTGAGCTGGCCATCGGTGGCGGCAGCAGCACTGCGACCGACCGGGCCGGCAGCGACGCCGGCATCGGCACCGAGGGTGAACTTGCCGTTGACGATGTTGTCCAGGCTGCGATCGTTGCGGAACACCAGGATCACATCGGAGGACTGCACGCCGGCCTGGAAGCCGATGCTGCCGCCGGTGAGCTTGATGAATACGGGGTTGGACCAGCTGCCATCGGCCGTTTTCACCGACATCAGACCGTGGCCACGACGCCCGCCCAACACCAGACCGGCCTTGATCGTGTCGGGAATGACGATGATGGCGCGGCCCTCATCAAGCAGCTTGTCCGGGATGGCCTGCTCGGGGATGTCCTGGATTTCGTTGAGCACCCGCACCGCATTGCGGGCGCGCTGGTCTTCCTGCGGACCGGCCACGGCAGTGGTGGACAGCAGGCTGGCGGACAGCAGCAGAACAAGGCACGGCAAGCGGCGCATGGGTAACTCCGTAGGTCGATGCATAGAAAGATAGCGCAAGTGCCTGAAATTAGTAGCGTGGCGATGAATAGAGGGGGAATGGGGCGGGTTTGCAGGAGCCGCCCCCTCCCTTTGGCGAAGCCAAGGGGAGGGCTGGGGAGGGGTGGCTTTTGGCTTTGGCCGGTGAAGCCCCTGCCGAGCATGGCTCGGCACTACCCCCTTACAGGTGCATACCTGCGAAAATGACCGGATGTCCGACGCACCCACCACCGCGCTGCTCGCGGTCAATCTAGGCACGCCCGAGACACCGACCGCTCCTGCGGTACGGCGCTATCTGGCCGAATTTCTGAGCGACCCCCGCGTGGTGTCGATCCCCCCCATCCTGTGGAAACCGCTGCTGTACGGGCTGATCCTGCCACTGCGCAGCGCGCGCTCGGCACAGAAATATGCCCAGGTGTGGCTGCCGGAAGGCTCGCCGCTGGCGGTCTACAGCCGCCGCCTGGCGCAGGCCATGCAACAACAGCTGCCCCAGTGGCGGGTGCGCGAGGCCATGCGCTATGGCGAACCGGCACTGCTGAAAGCGCTGGACGCGTTGGCCGCTGAAGGCATGCAGCGGATCGTGGTGCTGCCGCTCTACCCCCAGTATTCCACCACCACCACCGCCTCCATCGAAGACCGCGTGCAGCAATGGCAGGCGCGTAATCCGAAGGTAGTGGTGCAGACCATCCGCGATTACGCCGAAGACCCGCGCTGGGTTGCCGCCGTGGCCGCCTCCATTGCCGACTACTGGGCGCAGCACGGCCGTGGCGGCAAGCTGGTGTTCTCCTTCCACGGCATCCCGCAGCGCGTGGCCGATGCCGGCGACCCCTATCCGCAGCGCTGCGAGGCCAGCGCCAAGGCCATCGCCGCCGCCCTGGGCCTGAGCAGCGAGGAGTGGGAACTCACCTATCAATCACGCTTTGGCCGCGAGCGCTGGCTGCAGCCCTATGCCGAGCCGCGCTTGTGGGAACTGGCGGAGAGCGGCATCCAGACGCTGGATGTGGTCTGCCCCGGCTTTGCCACCGACTGCCTGGAAACACTGGAAGAAGTGCAGATGGGCTTTACCGAGACCCTGGCCGAGCGCGGCGCGCGCATGCGTTACATCCCCTGCCTCAACGACAGCACCGCCCATGCCGCCGCCCTTGCAGCCCTGGCGACGGCGCAGCCGGCATGAAGGCAACGCCATTCGACCTGCAGCTTGAGGGCGTCCACATTGCCGGCCTGCGTGCCGGCAATCCCGATGGCCTGAAGGTGCTCGCCCTGCACGGCTGGCTCGACAATGCGGCCAGCTTCCTGCCACTGGCCGCGCAGCTGCCAACGCTGGACCTGGTCATGGTCGACCTGCCCGGCCATGGCTACAGCGACCACCTGCCGCTGACCACGCCCTACACCACCCCGCACGCCATCGTGCAGACCCTGGCCATCGCCGATGCGCTGGGCTGGGACCGCTTCGTGCTGCTCGGCCATTCGATGGGCGCGGCGATTGCCAGCCTGGTCGCTGCGGTGGCCGGTGAGCGGATACAGGCGCTGGTGTCGATCGAAGCGCTGGGCGGGCTCACCGCACCGGCCGGGGAAACCGTGCAGCGCCTGCGCACCTATGTGGAAGCCATGCTGAAGCTGGACGCCAAGCAGCTGCGGGTATTCCCCGACCTGAGCGCACCGGTACGCGCGCGGATGATGGTCAACCAACTCAGCGAGGCCTCCGCGCGGCTGCTGATCGAACGCGGGGTCAAACCCGTCGAGGGAGGCTGGAGCTGGCGCAGCGATCCGCGGCTGATGCTGCCCACCGCTGTGCGCATGACCGAAGAACAGGTCTGCGATGTGGTCAGCGCCATCCGCTGCCCGGTGCAGGTGATCTATGCCACGCCGGCGCAGCCCTACTTTCCCGAGCCCGAGCGCAGCCAACGCGCGGCGCTGCTGCCCGATGGCCGCCTGCATACCCTGCCCGGTCATCACCATGTGCACATGGACCAGCCCGACGCGGTCGCCGCGATCATCCGCGACTTCATCGCGGCATTGCCTGACGCGAACTGAAAATAAAACCCGATACTTCCAGTGTCGGGTTCAGTAGTGGGCTCCGCGGCCGATAACACCGGTAGTGCCGTTCTCGAGAAGTTGACCCGCAGTCCCGCAACGGGTGCTGCGCGCCCCACCATTGCATGTCCCCCCGCCCTGCCCTTTGGCCCGGTGTCGCCACCGGCCTGATCCTGCTCGCCTGTTGGCTGGACAGGACCACGACGCGCCTCATCGCACTTGGCCTCCAAAGCGGCGCTGCGCTGGCAACAGTGCTGGCCGGGCCCTGCGCGCGGCAGCTGCAACCGGTACCCGCAGCCCAAGCGGCAATGCCTGCGCACCACTCCGGTCCGGCCCCTGCACAACGCCGGCAGGCATTGCGGCCAGTTTCCCGCGGCCGGCGCGTGCGGCATCGCCATCACACCTCATTGAATTCCCGCATCGCCGCCGCGTTGTTGCTGCCGGCTGCCGATAACCGCGTGCGCCACAGCAATCGACCGCTGCATCCGGACTGATGGCCGCGCGCCACCCGGCATTCCCCCTTCCCCACCGCTGTGCCTGTTGAACAGGAGTTCCCCATGTCGCCACACCCCCATGTAACGCCAGCACCTCCCGACACCTACTACACGCAGCTGGCCTGCGCCGCGGACCGCCTGTTCCTGTACTTCGGCCTGATCCTCGGCTCGGCGTCGTTGGCGCTGGCGCTGTCGGCGGGGCAATGGCTGCCATTTCTCGCCGTCACCGTGCCCGCCCTGCTGGTAATGGGCGCGCTGATCAAACAGGCACCGGGCAGCCGACTGAGCCGGGTGACCGTTGCACTGGTGCTGATGGCCATCGTCGCCGCCACCATCGAGCAGGCCAATGGCCTGGTGGAAATGCATTTCGCCGTATTCGTGGTGATCGCACTGCTGCTGTATTACCGGGACTGGTTGCCGGTGGTGGTCGCGGCGGTGGCGATCAGCGCACATCATCTGGCGTTCTACTGGATGCAGACGCGCGGCTTGCCGGTGCATGCCTTTGCGTCAGGCAGCAGCGTCAACATCGTATTGCTGCACGCCCTGTATGTACTGGTGGAAACCGCATTTGTAAGCGCAATGGCGATACAGCTGCAGCGCCAGGTACTTACTTTGGGCGCAGCGCCGGCCCGTCTGCGCGCCATGGTCGATGCGATTGCCGCCGGTGACGACAGCGGCAGTCTCGTCGCCGACAACCACTTCGCGCCAGGCACCCTGGCCGATGGCGTACTGCGCATGCGCAACCAGCTCGGCGAGCGGCGCCGGCAGGAAGACGCACTGCACCACGAAAACACCCAGATCCGCGCCTCGCTGGACGCTTCGCGCACCGGCATGATGATTGCCGACAACGAGCACATCATCCGCTACGTGAACCGCTCGGTGGTCGCCCTGCTGCGCAACCAGCAGGACACGCTGCGCAAGGCCTTCCCGGACTTCAACGTCGACACCCTGATCGGCAGCAGCATCCACCGCTTCCACGCCAACCCGGCGCGCATCCGCGGCATGCTCGACCAGCTCAGGAAAGTCCACAACGGCCAGATCACGATCGGCCCCGTGCATTTCAGCCAGGTGGTGACGCCGGTGTTCAACGCCGACGGCAGCCGCAGTGGCTTTGCGGTGGAATGGCACGACCGCACCCAGGAATTGCTGCTGGAAAACAGCGTGGCCGACATCGTTGCCGCCGCCTCAGCCGGCGCCCTGCACCAGCGCCTGCAAACGGTAAGCGAGGCGGGCTTCATCCAGACATTGACCACCGGCATCAACCAGCTGCTGGAGGTTGTAGCTACCACCACCGGTGAACTGCGCACGATGTTGTCGGCGCTGGCCGCCGGCAAGCTGGATCATCGCGTCCGGGGCGACTACGCCGGCGACTTCGAGGCAATGAAGAACGACGCCAATCTCACCGCCGAGCGTTTGACCGGCATCGTTGGCCAGATCAAGCAGTGCTCGCTGGCGATCAACTCGGCTGCACGTGAGCTAGCTGCAGGCAACGATGACCTCTCCCAGCGTACCGAACAGCAGGCCGCCAACCTGGAGGAAACGGCCGCTTCGATGGAAGAGCTGACCTCGACCGTGCGCGAGAACGCAGCGTCGGCACGTCAGGCCAATCAGCTGGCAGTTGGCGCGGCTGACGTGGCCGCACGCGGCGGTGATGTGGTTGGGCAGGTGGTGTCGACGATGCGTGCGATCGAGCTGTCGTCCAAGCGCATTGCCGAGATCATCGGGGTGATCGACGGCATCGCCTTCCAGACCAATATCCTGGCGCTCAATGCCGCGGTGGAGGCTGCCCGCGCCGGTGAGCAGGGTCGAGGATTTGCGGTGGTGGCATCGGAAGTTCGCAGCCTGGCGCAGCGTTCGGCCACTGCCGCGCGCGAGATCAAGGAGCTGATCGTCGACTCGATGGGCAAGGTGGATGACGGCGCCGCGCTGGTCGCACAGGCTGGCAGCACCATGAGTGAGATCGTCGGCTCGGTGCAGCAGGTCAGCGACATCGTCGCGCGCATTGCCGCCGCTTCGCAGGAACAGTCGGTCGGCATTGAGCAGGTCAATCACACCGTCGTGCAGATGGACGAAACCACCCAGCAGAATGCTGCTCTGGTGGAGGAGGCCAGTGCGGCGGCGCGCTCGATGGAACAGCAGGCCGATGCGTTGGCTGAGGCGGTTTCGGTGTTCCGTTATTCGGCTGAGGTTGAGGCTGAAGGGGTGCGGCGGGTGGGGTGAGGGTGCTTGTTGAGGGTGCTGTTGTTGCTGTTGTTGCTGTTGTTGCTGCTGTTGCTGTTGCTGCTGTTGCTGTCGCTGCTGTTGCTGCTGTTGCTGTTGTTGCTGTTGCTGCTGCTGTTGCTGCTGCTGTTGCTGCTGCCGTTGCTGCTTCTGTTGTTGCTGCTTCTGTTGCTGCTTCTGTTGCTGCTTCTGTTGCTGCTTCTGTTGCTGCTTCTGTTGCTGCTTCTGTTGTTGCTTCTGTTGTTGCTTTTTCTGTTGCTGTTGCTGTCGCTGTCGCTGCTGTTTTTTTTGTTGTTGTTGCTGCAGAAGCAGGAACAAGAGAAGACGCAAGAGCGGAAGCGGAAGCGAAATCAAAAGCAGAAGCAGAAGCAGAGGCACCCCTCCCTAGCCCTCCCCTTGCCTGCGGCAAAGGGAGGGGATGGGATTTGCACTTGGCAGCTGTCCCGATGCCTACAGCGCCCGGCTTTCTCCCTCCCTTTGCCGAAGGCAAGGGGAGGGTTGGGGAGGGGTGCTTTTGGCTTTTGGCTTTTGGCTTTTGGCTTTTGGCTTTTGGCTTTTGGCTTTTGGCTTTTGGCTTTTGGCTTTTGGCTTTTGGCTTTTGGCTTTTGGCTTTTGGCTTTT
>NZ_JBRRBO010000070.1:0-15131 GCF_056756175.1 Stenotrophomonas sp. STEN240
GGATGGGTTCGCTCGGCAAGGCCCTTGCCGAGCATGGCTCGGCACTACCTCAGCGCAGCATCAGCATTTGTAGGAGCGGCGTAAGCCGCGAAGCTGGTGGACCTTCAGATTGCGGGCATGCCGGTGATTCCAACAATGCCTGCTTCGCGGCTTACGCCGCTCCTACAGGGACCGGATGGGTTCGCTCGGCAAGGCCCATGCCGAGCATGGCTCGGCACTACAGGTGATGCTTTGCCGAGCATGGCTCGGCACTACTTGGTTTCGCTGCTGATCTTTTCCAGATCCTTCTGCAGGTCCGCCATCAGCGGCGTCATTTTCTGCTGGATGGCGATCATCAGGTTCTGCATCAGTGCCGGGGTCTTGTCGAGCAGGCTTTGGCCTGCCGGGCTCTCGTAGAACTCGGCCATCGCCAATACGTCTTCTTTTGAAAACGACTGCTTGTACAGGTCCACATACATCGGCCGCATCTGCGACCAGGCCAGCGCCTGCCGCAGGGTCTGCGATGTGCGTTGCTGGATGCGCTGCAAGCCCGCTTTCTGCTCCGGGGTCAACGGCTGCTTCTCGGCGATCTGGGCGAACTGCTGCGCCTGCATAGCCTCCATCTGCGGCAGCATCGCGTCGAGCATGCTTTGCGCGCGTGATGCTGCCAGCAGGCGATTGACGTCGGCATCGGTGGCGGGTGTGGCCCAGGCCGGGGCGATGCCGGCCAACAGCAGGCTGGCGGCGATCAACAGGGGGGCGCAACGGGAAGAGAGAGAGCGGCGGCGCTGCATGGGTCGTCCTTGCGGTTTGCGGGAATTGAGCATAACCGGGGCGGCGGCAGGCCCCGTAGGCGGTTGTTGCGGCCTGCTGGAAGGGCCCGGACGCGCCTGGGCAGTTATGTAAGTGGTTGTTTTTTATGAAATCCCAGGTCTTACGATCCTTCACTAGCATAAATGAATGGCAAAATCATTACAGAAAGTGCGAAAAAAAGAGACTGGAGTCACGTTTTTATCTATGCTTCCCGCCGATGCTGCACCCAGGGGGGAGCACGTGGATTCGCAATCCGCGTGCCCGCGACAAGTAGGAAAATGCGATGGACAGTCTGACCGAGGGACCGACAGTGCTGGTTGTAGCCAGTGGAGTAGCGATTTTCACGCTGCTGCTGGCTAGTGTTCTGTTGGCGATCATTGTGTTCCTGCGCGTACGCGCGCAACGCCGGGACCAGCGTGACGCGCGCGCCCGGCAGTATTGGACCGAGGTTCTGCAGCGCGAGCTTGCCGGTGAAACCGTGCCGGTGACGCGTCTGCGACGCGAGGAAGCCAGCGGCTTCATTGAAGCCTGGAACGCGCTGTGTGAAACCCTGCCCGAGGCGTCGGTACGACGGCTGGCCCCGCTCGGCCATCGGGTCGGGTTGGTGGAGGCGGCGCAACGCATGCTGCGTGGCAGCTACCACGACCGCGCCATGACCATCATCGCGCTGGGCCATCTGCGTGATCGGCATCTATACGACCAGCTGGTGAAGTTCCTCGACGACCGCAGTCCCATCGTCTCGCTGTGTGCGGCGCGTGCGCTGGCGCAGGTGGATCCGCCGCGTGCGATGGCGGCATTCGTGCCGATGATCGCGCAACGCGAGGATTGGGTGCCGGGCAGCGTTGCGCGGATCCTGGCCGAGAACGTGGACGGCAGCGCCGCCCACGAGATCAGCAATGCCTTGCTGCGCGCCAATGCCGATTCCACGGTCAAGCTGGTGCGTTTCCTGGCCGACATCGATCCGCAGCGTGCGGCGGTGGTGGTGCGGCAACTGCTCGACGGCCATGTGGATGACCACATCATCTCGGTGTGCCTGCAGCTGATCACCGACCCGCAGGATCGCGAACGGGTCATCGGCTTCCTCACCGCCTCGCGTTGGCATGTACGCATGCACGCTGCTGCCGCGTTGGGCCGCATCGGCGGCAATGGCGACAGCATGCGTCTGGAGGCATTGCTGTCCGACAGCGTGTGGTGGGTGCGCTATCGCACCGCGCAGGCCCTGCTGGGCCTGCCGGGAATGGGGGCGGATGCACTGCGTGAACTGCAATCTCGGCATGGCGATGCCTATGGCCGCGACATCATCGAGCACGTGTTGTCCGAGCATGCTTTGAGGAGTTCGATATGAACGGCTACTGGCAGATGCTGGTGAGTTATGTGCAGCAGATTCCGTGGCTGCGCATTGCCGATTCGATGCAATGGTTCTTCATGATCTATTTCGTCGCCATCAATCTGGCGTACCTGATCCTGAATTACATCTCGGCCTATCAGATCGTGCGCTACATGCGCGAGTACCGAGCCAACTATCTGCCGGCCGGGCTGCGCGAATACCAGCCGCCGGTAAGCATCGTGCTGCCGGCCTACAACGAGGCGACCTCGGTGGTGTCCTCGGTGCGTTCGCTGCTGAAAACCGCCTACCCCGAGTTCGAGATCGTGGTGGTCAACGATGGTTCCAGCGACGGTACCCGCGATGCCTTGATCGCCGCGTTCGGGCTGGTACGCGTGCCCGAAGCCTACCGCACCCGCCTGCAGACCGAGCCGGTGCACGGGGTCTATGCCTCGGCCAGCCATCCCCGCGTGCGCATGGTCGACAAGGCCAACGGTGGCAAGGCCGATGCGCTCAACGCCGGCATCAACTGCGTGCGCTATCCCTTGTTCTGCGTGGTCGATGCCGACAGCATCCTGCAGCCGGAAAGCCTGTCGCGGGTGGTGCGGCCGTTCCTGGAGGACAGCCGCGTCGTCGCCAGTGGTGGCGTGGTGCGCGTGCTCAATGGCTGCACCGTGCGCGATGGCATGCTCGACAAAATCGGCTTGCCGACCCGTTGGTTGCCCAGCTTCCAGCTGGTCGAATACCTGCGCGCGTTCCTGTTCGGGCGCATGGGCTGGTCGCCGATGAACGCACTGCTGATCATCTCCGGCGCCTTCGGCGTGTTCTACAAGGAACGGGTGATCGCCATAGGCGGCTACCGCACCGACACCGTCGGCGAGGACATGGATCTGGTGATCCGCCTGCACCGCAACCTGCGCGAAGAAAAGCGCGACTACCGCATCGTATTCGTACCCGATCCGGTGTGCTGGACCGAGGCGCCGACCGATCTGGCGTCGTTGCGCAACCAGCGTATGCGTTGGCAGCGCGGCCTGGCCGAAAGCCTGTGGACCAATATCGGCATGCTGTTCAACCGACGCGGTGGCGCGGCGGGTTGGGTCGCGTTCCCGTTCATGCTGTTCTTCGAGTTTCTCGGGCCGATGATCGAAGTGGTGGGCTACGTCTCGATGATCGTGCTGGCCCTGTGCGGGCTGGTACAGCTGGATGTGTTCCTGATCTTCCTCGCCGCTGCAGTTGGCATGGGTATTCTGCTGTCGGTCAACGCAATGCTGCTGGAGGAACTGTCCTTCGGTCTGTACTCGCGGCCAACGCAGCAGCTGCGGCTGTTCGTGGTCGCGATTCTGGAGAACTTCGGCTATCGCCAGTTGAACTCGGTCTGGCGCTTCTCCGGCACGCTCAGCTGGTTGTTCACGCGGCGCAAGCGGCATAACTGGGGGCGCATCAGTCGAGATGGCTCCTGGCAGCACAGTCACAAGGAAGATGTACTGCCGGCGGCAGCCTCGCCGGTGGTCAGCGAATCGAGCCTTCAACAATGATTTCCAGGAACTGTTCCATGACCCAGCACCGCCTCTCCCGCGCTTCCCGTCATGTGCTCCCGCGTTGCCTCATGTTGGCGCTGGCGGCCACGCCCTTGCTGGCGATCGCACAGGAGGCACCCGATGCCTTGACCGTGCAGCTGACGCAGATCCGCGAGCAATCCGATGCAAACAACCGTGCGGCCACCATCGCACGCTATACCGCGCTGCTGGCCGAGCATCCGGACAACGGCGACGTACTGCTGGCACGCGGCCGCACCTATGCCTGGGACGGCCAATACGCCGCTGCCGAGGCCGACCTGCAACAGGTGACGAAGAACAGCCCGACCTACGCCGATGCGTGGTCGGCGCTGGGCGACATGTACCGCTGGAGCGACCGTCCGCAGCAGGCCGCCGATGCCTATTCGCGCTGGGTGGAACTGGCGCCGCAGGATCCGGCGGCGCGCATCGCACGCGGCCGGGAGCTGCGTGCGCTTGGCCAGCTCGCCGCCGCGCGTGCCGACTTTGATACGGCGCAAACGCTTGGTGCTGATCCAAAAGAGATCGCCGAGCTGCGGCTCAGCCTGCTGCCGCGCATGGCCAACCCCGATGCAGTGGCCGCTGATGGTTACCGTTGGGGCGCAAGCGTGGGTTGGGATCACACCCGCTTCAGCGGTGACCGGCAGAGCTGGAACGACAACGACCTGACCTTGCGCCGCTATCTCCCGCGTGGCTCGTTGGGCCTGGAACTGCTGCGCGCCGATCACTTCGATACTGCCGATACCGCCTGGGCGCTGGATGGCTATGTACCGTTGTGGTCGCGGGCCTACGCAAACCTGCGTTACCAGCGTGGCCCGTCCAGTGGCGTGCTGCCGCGGCAGACCTGGCGGGTGGAAGTGTTCCAGGGCGTGGGCAATGGCTGGGAACTGTCGGCCAGCGTCGATCATCTGCGCTTCTCCGATGACACCGAGTTCTACGGCGTCGGCGTCGGCCGCTATGTCGGCAACTGGTATGGCCGCTACAAGCTGCAGCATGTGCCCGGGGTTGGCTCGGGCAGCTGGAGCCACCGTGTGCTGCTGCGCAATTACTACAAGGGCGATGCCGACGACTATCTGGAAGTCAGCGTCAGCAGCGGCCGCAGCACCGACCTGGACCGGTTCGGCAGCGTCGTGCGTGACAGCAACGCGGCCATCGGTGTGGCATGGCGGCATCAGGTCACGCCGAACTGGGGCTTCAAGCTCGGTGCCGGCTATGCCGACGACGATGGCGGTTTTGACGAGCAGCGCCTGTCTGGCTCTATCTATACGCGTTGGTAACGGAGCAGTTGACGATGACATCCACGCATGACGGCGGCGCCTGGGCGCGTTTTTCTTCGGTATTCCCGGTGTTGCTGCTGGCGCAGCTGGTGCTGGTGGCGATGGCGGTGAGCAACGGTGTTGCCGCTGCCGGCGGTGGATTGCAGGGCGGGGCGATTGCTGGCATCGCCGGCGCGCAGGCGGTGTTGATGCTGCTGCGTGCGGTGCCGCTGCTGATGCTGTTGAGCGTGCCCCTGCTGATGATCAAGCGGACGTTGCCGCGCGTGATCACGGTGGGCGTGCTGTGGTCGGTATTCCTGATCGTGCAGGTGATGCTGGACCAGTATTTCCAGGTAGCGCATGTGCCACTGGGCGCGGACCTGTTTGGTTACAGCGTGGCTGAAATCCGCACCACCCTGGCCGATGGCGCACCGCTGGGCCTGCGCGGCGTGCTGGCGATGGCCCTGCCATTGCTGGTGCTGTGGTTGGGCCTGCTATGGGTGGCGCGGCGCGAGCTGAAAGGTTCGCCGGTATGGAGCACGGTATTGCTGGTCGCCGCTGGCATCGCCTGGATCCTGCCGCTGCCCACCGGTGCGGTGGCCTTGAAGGATATCGCCTCGCGTGACCTGGCCTGCAACAAGCTGGCCTGGTTCAGTGGTGATGTGTGGCGTTGGTTCAAGGGCGAGGCCGATGTGGCGGCTGCGCCCAGCGCGATGGCCAGCAATGAGCCCGCGCTGGATCCGGATTTCCCGTTCCTGCGGCAGGAACAGACGCCCGATACCTTGGGCGCGTACTTCTCGCCCACCAGCGATGGCCGCCCGCCGAACGTGGTGCTGATCGTGGTGGAAGGCTTGGGCCGCTCGTTCTCCGGCCCGCAGGCGCCGCTGGGCAGCTTCACTCCGTTCCTTGATGAGCTGGCCACGCGCAGCCTGTATTTCGACAACTTCCTGGCCAACCAGGGCCGCACCTTTGGCGTACTGCCGACCCTGATCGGCTCGGCGCCGTTTGCCGAGGAGGGCTTCACCGCGCTGGGCGAGCGCATGCCGCCGCATCCGGGTTTGTTCAGCGTGCTGCGCCAGCAGGGCTACAACACCGCCTTCTACAACGGCACCGATACCAACTTCGATGACGAGCGTGGCTACATGCAGGGCCAGCAGGTGCAGACGCTGGTGGACATGAACAACTTCGGCGAGGGATACCAGCGCAATCCGTTCAGCGCCTGGGGCTACCCGGACAAGGAACTGGTCTCGCGCGTGCTGGCCGACAACAACACGCTGCAGTCGCCGTTCCTGATGGCGATGCAGACCATCTCGATGCATACCAGCTACGAGTTCCCCGACCAGGATGTTTATCGCAAGCAGTTCGAACAGCGCCTGCAGCAACTGCAGGTGCCCGAAGCGCAGCGCGCCGGCTACCGCGCCAGCACCGACATCTACAGCACCATCATGTACACCGATGAGCAGCTGCGCCGCTATTTCACCTCGGTGGAAAAGACGCCCTGGTATGCCAATACCATTTTCGTGGTGACCGGCGACCACCGCCTGCCGGAGATCCCGATGGGCGAGCATGTGGACCGCTATCACGTGCCGCTTATCGTGTTCTCGCCGCTGCTCAAGCGGCCCAAGCGCATCCGCGCGGTGTCCTCGCAGTTGGACGTGACGCCGTCGCTGATGGCGCTGCTGTCCAACACCTACGGCCTCAAGCGTCCTGCGCAGACGGCGTGGCTGGGCACCGGCCTGGATATGGCCGAAACCTTCCGCAACACCCATCAGCTGCCGCTGAAGCAGACCAAGACCAGTGCGCCGGAATACCTGGCCGAACGCTGGTGGCTGCATGACGGCAAGTTGTACGAGTTGCAGGACGGCATGCACCTGGCCGAAACCGACGACGCCAGCGTGCGTGCCTGGGCGATGCAGCGCCTGCAGCGCTATACCCAGGCCAATGCGATCTTCATGAAGAAGAATGCACTGACGCCGGAAGGGCTGACCCCGAAACTGGTGGCCTATAGCGCACCGGCCGCAGCGGCGGCAGCGACCACCGCGCCGGTCGCGCACGGCTTGTCGCTGACGTCGGCCGAGCTGGCCGCTGTTGCCGATGGTGTGCAACTGACGGCGGTTTTCAGCAGCGGTGATCCCAAGCCCAGCCGGATGTTCGTGCCGCTGGCGGTGATGTCCAGCGAGGACGGCCGCGAGCTGCAGGAAGTCTATGGGCAGGCAATGCAGCTGCCGCCCGGTGGCAGCCAGCAGGTACAGCTGAAGCTGCGCCTGCCGCAGGATTGCGGCGGTCACTGCTATGTATCGGTGTTCCCCTCCGATCCGGACACGGGCAAGGCCATCGGCCAGGGCCGCTACCATCTGCAGGTAGATGCCGCCGCTACCGTGGAGAGTTCGCCATGACCCGAGGTTTCCATCTTGGCCTGTTGGCGGCGTTGTGCCTGTTGCCGGTGGCGCATGCAGCCGCTGCCAGTCGCGCTATCTGGACCTGGGAAGCCGAGTCCTACGCGATGATCGAAGACCCGGCGGTTGCCGACGAGGCGGTAACGTACCTGAAGTCGCAGCGCATCGACACCGTCTACCTGTACGCCGACGCGTACAAGGAGCGCAACCTCATCGTCGAGCAGCCGCAGTTGTACCGCGCCTTCATCGAGCGCCTGCATGGCAAGGGGATGAAGGTGTACGCGCTGCTGGGCTCCTGGTACCTGAGCACGCAGAACTACGTGCTGCCGGAATACCGCAAGGAGGCCGAAGCGATGTTCCGGCGGGTGGTGGAGTACAACGCATCGGTGCCGGCAGTGGCGCGCTTTGATGGCGCCAACCTGGACATCGAGCCGCATATTCTCGACCAATGGGAAGACGATACCCGCGAAGACCTGCTGATCGGCTTCCTGGACATGAGCGCGGCGGTGATGCGCATCAAGCAGGAAAGTGGTGCCACCTTGACGGTGGGCCCGGCAATTCCATTCTGGCTGGACGGCATCGAAGTGGAATGGAACGGCCGCAACCGGCCGGTCAGCGAGCACACCATCAACATCTACGATTACGTGGCGTTGATGGATTACCGCGACAAGGCCGAGGGCCGCGACAGCATCCTCTCGCACGCTGCCAGTGAGATCGCCTACGCCAATGAAGTTGGCAAGAAGGTGGTGATCGGCCTGGAAGTTTCGTCCAATGACATCAACAAGGTCACCTTCGATGAGGAAGGGCCGAAGGTGTTCGAGCAGGAAGTACGCAAGGTGGAACGCGCACTGCGCAACGAGCCCTCGTTTGATGGCTTTGCGATCCACCACTACCGCGCCTACCGGCGTTGGGCAGGGCGCTACTGGGAGTGAATCAAGCCCCCTCCCTTTTGCGCAGCAAAGGGGAGGGCTGGGGAGGGGTGCTTCTGCTTGAGCCCCCTCCCTTTTGCGCAGCAAAGGGGAGGGCTGGAGAGGGGTGCTCTTGCTTGAGCCCCCTCCCTTTTGCGTAGCAAAGGGGAGGGTTGGGGAGGGGTGCTTCTAAAGCTCCAGCCGCTCGACAAAACCCAGCCCGCAAGACCCTGCAGTTGCAGCCAGCGCAGGCACTCGAAGTGAGCCGCGAAAGGCACCCCTCCCCAACCCTCCCCTGCGCTATGCGCAAGGGAGGGGGTGATTGGCTGCAAGCCGCAGGGTCCGCAGCGGCGCCCGCTTTGCCCCCTCCCTTTTGCGTAGCAAAGGGGAGGGTTGGGGAGGGGTGCTTCTAAAGCTCCAGCCGCTCGGCAGAACCCAGCCCGCAAGACCCTGCAGTTGCAGTCAGCGCAGACACTCGAAGTGAGACGCGAAAGGCACCCCTCCCCAACCCTCCCCTGCGCCATGCGCAAGGGAGGGGGTGAATGGCTGCAAGCCGCAGGGTCCGCCGCGGCACCCGCTTTGCCCCCTCCCTTTTGCGTAGCAAAGGGGAGGGTTGGGGAGGGGTGCTTCTAAAGCTCCAGCCGCTCGGCAGAATCCAGCTCGCAAGACCCTGCAGTTGCAGCCAGCGCAGGCACTCGAAGTGAGCCGCGAAAGGCACCCCTCCCCAACCCTCCCCTGCGCCATGCGCAAGGGAGGGGGTGATTGGCTGCAAGTCGCAGGGTCCGCTGCGGCACCCGCTTTGCCCCCTCCCTTTTGCGTAGCAAAGGGGAGGGTTGGGGAGGGGTGTTTCTGCTTGAGCCCCCTCCCTTTTGCGCAGCAAAGGGGAGGGCTGGGGAGGGGTGCTTTCGCTTGAGCCCCTTCCCTGCGCTACGCCCCAAGGAGAGGGCTAAAACTGCCGCAGCCCGTACAATGCGCCGATGGCTACGGAGCAGATTGAAATCTCGGAACGATTGGCGATACCGGAAACGGAGATCGTCGAACGCTTCGTGCGTGCGTCCGGCGCCGGTGGGCAGAACGTCAACAAGGTCTCCACCGCGGTGGAACTGCGTTTTGACATCGCCAACTCGCCGTCGCTGCCCGAGCCGCTGCGCGAGCGTCTGCTCGCCCGCCGCGACCGCCGGGTAACCAGCGAAGGCGTGCTGGTGATCGATGCGCAACGCTTCCGCACCCAGGACCGCAACCGCCAGGATGCGCGTGAGCGGCTGGCCAGCTTCATCCAGGCCAGCCTCAGCGTGCCCAAGCCGCGGGTCGCGACCAAGCCTTCCTACGGCTCCAAGCTGCGCCGTCTGGATCAGAAAAAAGAACGCGCGCAGGTCAAGCGCGGCCGTTCAACACGTAATTGGGAGTAATGCTTGAGCAACACGCCGCCGACCGTTCCGGTCCTTCCCGCCGCCATGCCGCAGCGCAAGAACGCCGCCTTCAGCCGTTGGTTGGGGCGCAGCGTCCTGCGCCTGGGCGGCTGGCATATCCGTGGGCCGATCCCGGACCTGGCCAAGGCGGTGGTGATTGCCGCGCCGCATTCGTCCAACTGGGACGGCCTGTGGGGCTTGGCGGCGAAGATGGCGCTGGGCTTGGAAGCGCGCATCCTCGGCAAGGACAAGCTGTTCTGGTGGCCGCTGAGCGTGCTGCTGCGCCGGCTCGGCGTGGTGCCGCTGGACCGCAGTTCGCCGCAGGGCACGGTGGGCCAGGCGGTGGCGATGATCCGCGACAGCGAGCAGGTCTGGTATGCGCTGGCGCCGGAAGGTACTCGCAAGCAGGTGACTGAATGGAAGGGCGGTTTCCTGAAGATCGCGCGCATGGCCGATGTGCCCATCATCCCGGCCTATTTCCACTACCCGGAACGGGTGCTTGGCTTTGGCCCACCCTTCCATACCACCGGTGATGATGTGGCCGACATGGCCGCCATCCGCCAGTGGTACCGGCAATGGCAAGGCAAGAACCACAGCTCCAGCTGAGCGCCCAGCCGACATATCCGGCGCCGGCCGGCGCCACCATCGGCACATGTCGCCGGGCCTGGATCGGAGTAGGGTGAAAGGCTGTTCGAAGCCCGTTCCCAAGGAGCCGTTTCATGTCGCGTACCGTTGTTCTGGCCGCCGCCATCAGCCTTGCGCTGGCCGCCTGTTCTGGCAAGGAGTCCACTGCCCCCGTGACCGCCAATGCACCCGCGCCGGCCGCCAACCCGGCCGATGCCTCCACCAATCCGTTCATGACTGTCAGCTCGCTGCCGTTCCAGGCGCCGGCCTTCGACAAGATCAAGGACAGCGATTACCTGCCGGCCTTCGAAGAAGGCATGCGCCAGCAGCTGGCGGAGATCAAGCAGATCACCGACAACACCCAGCCGGCCACCTTCGACAACACCTTGCTGCCGATGGAAAAATCCGGCGCCATCCTGGACCGCGTCAGCCGCGTGTTCTTCAGCGTGGTGCAGGCCGATACCAACCCGGAGCGGCAGAAGATCCAGGAAGACGTGGTGCCCAAGCTGGCCGCGCACAGCGATGCCATCCGTTTGGATGCCAAGTTGTTCGAGCGCATCAAGAGCATCTATGACGCACGTGCCGAAGCTGGTCTGGACCCCGAGCAGCTGCGCGTGGTCGAAGAAACCTACAAGGGCTTTGTCAAGGCCGGTGCCCAGCTCAGCGATACCGACAAGGAAACGCTGAAGCAGTACAACGCCGAGGAAGCCACCCTCGCCAACGATTTCCACAACAAGCTGGTTGCGGCCACTGCCGCCGGTGCGGTCACCATCGACGACAAGGCGCAGCTCGCTGGCCTGTCCGATGGCGATATCGCCGCCGCTGAAGATGCCGCCAAGGGTCGCAAGCTGGATGGCAAGTGGGTGCTGAGCCTGCAGAACACCACCCAGCAGCCGGTGCTCGGCTCGCTGCAGGACCGCGACGTGCGCGCCAAGGTGCTGCAGGCCTCGGAAACCCGCACCGAGCACGGCGATGCCAACGACACCCGCAAGATCATCCAGCGTCTGGCCCAGCTGCGCGCGGCCAAGGCCAAGCTGCTCGGCTTCCCCAACTTCGCCGCCTACAACCTGACCGACCAGATGGCGCAGACGCCGGAGCATGCGCTCAAGCTGCTGACCGATACCGTGCCGGCGGCCACCGCCAAGGCGCGTGGTGAGCTGGCTGAAATCCAGAAGGTGATTGACGCGCAGAAGGGCGGCTTCAAGGCCACCGCGTCGGATTGGGATTTCTATGCCGAGCAGGTACGCAAGGCCAAGTACGACCTGGACGAGTCGCAGATCAAGCCCTACTTCGAGCTGGACAACGTGCTGCAGAACGGCGTTTTCTTCGCCGCCAACCAGCTCTACGGCCTGACTTTCAAGGAGCGCACCGACCTGCCGGTCTATCACCCGGACGTGCGCGTGTTTGAAGTCACCGATGCCAACGGCCAGCCGCTGGCGCTGTTCTACGCCGATTTCTACAAGCGCGACAGCAAGTCCGGCGGCGCCTGGATGGACGTGTTTGTCGAACAGGACGGCCTGACCGGCACCAAGCCGGTGGTCTACAACGTCAGCAACTTCACCAAGCCTGCCGCCGGCCAGCCCGCGCTGCTGAGCTGGGACGACGTGACCACGATGTTCCACGAGTTCGGCCACGCCCTGCACGGCATGTTCTCCAACACCAAGTACCCCAGCGTGGCCGGCACCGGCGTGCCGCGTGACTTCGTCGAGTTCCCGTCGCAGTTCAACGAGCACTGGGCCTCGGACCCGAAGGTATTCGCCAACTACGCCAAGCACTACCAGACCAAGGCAGCGATGCCGCAGGAGCTGGTGGACAAGATCGCCAAGGCCAAGACCTTCAACCAGGGCTATATGACCACCGAGTATCTGTCGGCGGCGCTGCTGGACCTGGCCTGGCATACGCAGGGTGCTGACGCCCCGCTGCAGGACGTGGACAAGTTCGAAGCCGATGCGCTGAAGCGCTACAAGGTGGATCTGGCGCAGGTGCCGCCGCGTTACCGCAGCAGCTACTTCGATCACATCTGGGGCGGCGGTTATTCGGCCGGTTATTACGCCTATTTCTGGGCGGAAATGATCGACCACGACGCGTTCGAATGGTTCAAGGAGAACGGCGGCCTTACCCGTGAAAACGGCCAGGTGTTCCGCGACAAGATCCTGTCGATCGGCAATACCCGCGACCTGGCAACGGCCTACCGTGATTTCCGAGGCAAGGACCCGAGCGTCGAGCCGCTGCTGCACAACCGAGGCCTGAAATAAGCGCGGCTAGCGTGAACGTGTGAAACGACGAACGGCAGGGGAAACCCTGCCGTTCGTGCATCTGCGTGTTGTGGGGCGGGTTGGCGCCCGCTGGAGTTACTCGCAACGCACCTTGGTGATGACGTTGTTGGCGTCCACGAACACGCGCAGGCGATCCTGGCGGATATCGCGCGACACGATCGTGTTCGGGCCGATGGGGTTGAGCAGGCCAGCGCCGCTTTCCTTCTTCAGGCGGCGCACGGTGGGTTCGTCATTGACCGTGCCTAGCGCCCATTGCAGGCCTGCATCGCTGCAACGGCCAAAATCGGGATCGGTATTGGCAACCGGCGGCGCGCTCACGCAAGCGCTCAAGGCAGTGGTCAACAAAGCGCCGACCAGCAACGGGCGCAGCGCGGCAACGGTGTGATGCAGTGTGATCTGAGGCATGGGCAGTTCCTCCGTTCGAATATGCGCTGAGCATAGCAGTGGCTTGTCGCCGGATTGCTGTTTTTCAGGACTGCCAAGCCGGTCGCCGCCCGTCAATGAATGGCTGTTAGGATCAATCCGATTGCAGTACTGACCTGGTCCAGCCAAGGGAGCCCGCTCCATGAAATCAGCCAAGCGATCCATCATTGCCGCCTGTGCCACCGTGCTGTTCGGTATGGCCGGCATGCAGCAGCAAGCCGACGCCTGCACCCGCTTTGTTTACCACGGCGCCGGCAATGAAATCTTCACCGGCCGCTCGATGGACTACAAGATCGACACCGGCACCCACCTGTGGATGTTCCCGCGCGGCATGCAGCGTACCGGCGAAACCGGTCCGGACACGCTGAAGTGGACCTCGCGCTACGGCAGCGTCATTGCCAGCGCCTATGACATCGCCACCACCGACGGCATGAACGAGGCCGGCCTGGTCGCCAACCTGCTATGGCTGGCCGAATCCGAATACCCCGAGCGCAACAGCGGCAAGCCCGGCCTGAGCATCTCGGCGTGGACGCAGTACATGCTCGACAACTTCGCCACCGTTGAAGAAGCGGTAAAGGTGTTGAGCGCCGAGCCCTTCACCCTGGTCAGCGATGCAGCGCCCGGCGAGCAGCGCCTGGCCACGCTGCATCTGTCGCTGTCCGATGCCAGTGGCGACAGCGCCATCATCGAATACATCAAGGGCAAGCAGGTCATTCACCACAGCCGCGAGTACAAGGTGATGACCAACTCGCCGATCTTTGAGCAGCAGCTGGCGCTGGAGAGCTATTGGCGCGAGATCGGTGGCACGGTGATGCTGCCGGGCACCAACCGCGCGGCGGATCGTTTCGCACGTGCTGCGTTCTACATCGACGCGATCCCAAAATCGGCCGACCCGGTGGAGTCCACGGCCAGCGTGTTCGGCGTTATCCGCAACGTGTCGGTGCCGTATGGCATCACCACCCCGGACCAACCCAACATCTCGTCCACCCGCTGGCGCACAGTGTCCGACCAGTCGCGCATGCGTTACTACTTCGAGTCGGCGCTGGCCACCAATGTGTTCTGGGTGGACCTGAAAAA
Source organism: Stenotrophomonas sp. STEN240 (assembly GCF_056756175.1). NCBI lineage: Bacteria > Pseudomonadati > Pseudomonadota > Gammaproteobacteria > Lysobacterales > Lysobacteraceae > Stenotrophomonas > Stenotrophomonas sp. STEN240. The sequence goes on from NZ_JBRRBO010000070.1 coordinate 14,039, forward strand.
GATCGACTTCAGCGAGAACGGCGGCAAGGTGAAGCGGCTGGATCTTGGTCCACAGCAGCGCACCATTTACTCCGGTGAAGCCAACGCCCAGTTCAAGGACGCCAAACCGTTCCGTTTCCTCGGCGTGTAACGCGCACCCTGTGTGCCCGGGCAAGCCGGGCACGCGACATCCGGAGCTTCAATGAAAACCCGATTCAACCTCAAGCGGGCGTGCTTGCCGCTGCTGTTGCTTGCGATGGGCGGCGTTCCGCTTGCGCATGCGCAGGGCAACAGCAATGACGACAGCTGGCGTTTCCAGGCCACGCCCTACGTGTGGATGAGCGGCATGGAAGGCCAGGTAAGGCCGTTCCGTGCTGCACCGATGGCTGATGTGGATAAATCCTTTTCCGAGTTGATGGACAGCTTGGACGCGGCCGCCTTCATCACCGGCACCGCGCGCCGTGGCGACTTCGTACTGCAGGCCGATTTCACCCATGCATCGACGTCGGATTCGACACCGCTGCCGATGGGCCTGGCAGCGAAGGTGAAAGTGCGCCAGACCTCGGTGACCGCAACGGCGGGTTACGCGTGGATGGCCACCGAGCGCACCGGCATAGATCTGTTGGCCGGTATCCGCTATTGGGACATCAGCGCCGCGGTGAACGTACCGGGGCTGGTATCGGCGCGTTCGGATTCCTCGTTCGTCGACCCGATTGCCGGCGTGCGCTGGCGGCAGGCGCTGACGCCGCGCTGGAGCAGCATTGCCTACGTAGACGTAGGTGGCTTTGGTGTGGGCTCGGATTCCACCTGGCAGCTGTTGGCGTTGGCCAACTACCAGGCCACCGACCAGCTGTTCGTCTCGATGGGCTACCGCCACCAGAGCCTGGATTACCGCGACAACGGCAAGCGCCTGGACGTATCCCTGTCCGGCCCGATGCTGGGCGTGACGTACCAGTTCGGCGCAGGGCGATAAGGCCGAAGCCTGAAGCCCCTCTCCCTGCGGGAGAGGGGTTGGGGAGAGGGTAGGGGGCGAAGACCTCCGCAATCATCTACGCAGGTGCTCCGCACCAACCCTCATCCGCCCTTCGGGCACCTTCTCCCGAAGGGAGAAGGA